>JAUNQM010000045.1:0-3084 GCA_030536165.1 Prevotellaceae bacterium
GACTATAAAAATCTATAGCAACTATAAAAAAGCAAGCAGAGCCTCTCTCAAGGCATATTTTAGCCCTTCACACCTTAGGTGTTTCCTCGCGAACACCTAAGGTGTGAACTATGGTGACACCTGAGGTGTGACGCTTGAAACACCTAAGGTGTGGAGGGCTGAAATATGCTTCGAAGTGAGCAGAAACAACAAAAGGCTCATATTTGCAATCGGGAAAACGTGTCTCGAAAGCAAACATGAGCCTTCTGCAAATCTTTGTCTCTATCGGAGGAAGTCGCTGACAGTCTCGTCAGGCCCAAGGTAGAAGCCAACTTCAGGTGGCTGATTATAAGCCACATTCTGCGATGCCATGCTCAAACGATACGGGATGTCCTCAAGCAGACAATTCATACGATAGTCGGTCGGGATGTCGGTGACGTAAAGCCGCAGTTCGTTGCTGTCGGGCGTGCGTGTGAGAACTTCCTCGCGCCAATCGCCCACGATGTCGCCGCTGATACATGGGTTTTGCTTCGTTCCATTGTTGAACGTGGTGCCTTCAAAGCGCTTCACGCTGCGGATTTCATGGGTCGTCCAGTCGTACTTTGTCACTTCCGAACGGTCGAGAAGTTCGCGGAGCAAGTCGCCATCCCACCATACGGCAAAGTTGACAGAGATTCGTCCGCGGTCGGCAATGCGTTCACCTTTAATATTATAAATGCCGTTGTCGGCAAGGCTCCACATTTCCACGCCCTCACTTGTAGGGTCGATGTCGGCAGCCATACAGCGTCCGTTGTCGAAATCACACTTTGTCTGGAAGATGATTTCGCCCGTCCGTGCACTGCGCAAAGCGGCTCCGTCGCGGTGGTTTTCGAAGCAATCCCACACCTGTATTTCCTTGCTCTTAGGGTCGAAACAGGTTGCGTGCATGGCATCTCCGTGACCCATTCGGGTTGAATAAAGCCCGTTGCCATCGTGGTCAATGGTGCAAGAGCCGTAGATTATTTCATCGCAACCGTCGGCATCAACGTCAGCCACACGGAGATTATGGTTTCCCTGACCGCTGTAGTCTCGATTTCCTTCCTTATAAGAATCGAAGACCCAATGCAGACTCAGCGTCTTTCCGTCCCAGTTGAAGGCAGCAAGCACGGCGCGAGTATAGTAACCGCGGCACATGACAGCCGAAGGGTGGATGCCGTCGAGGTATGCAACGCAGGCAAGATAGCGGTCGCAGCGGTTGGCGTTGTCGTCGCCCCAGTCCTCAGATTTACCACGTGCAGGCACATAGTCGATGGTTGAGAGAGCCTCGCCAGTGCGTCCGCTGAAGACAGTAAGATACTCTGGTCCCTCCATGATGCGACCTGTGCCACGCTTCATACGGCTTTGACGTTGCCACATCTTGCGCATCTCGCGACGTTCCTTATCGGTGATGGTGCTCATGTCACGATTCCTATACGACTGCATCATCTCCTGCATGCGCTGGTTGTCGGCCTCAATCTTCGAGCGATTCTTTGCGTAATCGGCAGCAACCTCGGCGGCAAAACGACGGTAGTCTTTCGTAGAATCGCCTATCACATGGCCGATGCCATCGATGGTTCCATCGGCAGTCTTGACTATGAGTTCTGCGCTGCCATCGCCATCGAAATCATAGACGAGGAATGGGTTGTAGTGTGCTCCAGAGCGGACATTGCGTCCAAGATTGATGCGCCAAAGCAACGTGCCGTTGAGTTTGTAGCAATCAAAATAGGTCGGACCTGTGAAACCGTCGTGGGCATTATCGCGTGCATTGTTAGGCGACCATTTAAGAAAGATTTCCATCTCACCATCGCCGTCAGCATCGCCTATCGACGCATCGTTTGCCTCATAAGCATAACGACGGCCATCAGGCGTAACACCTCCCTCTGGTTTTTGCATCTTGATAGGCAGATAACCTGCAGGCGACGAGGATGAAAGAGTGTATTCCCCCACCCCACTACCATTGTCGGCACGCACTTCATAGCGTGCATCGGAGGTGAGAGGTACGTCATCGAGGAAGAAAGTAGATTTCTTTAGCGGCTCGGAATTGAGTTTCGTTCCGTTGCGATAGACGTTGAAAGTGGTATTGGCTACGTCTGTGCTAAGCATTCGCCAGCTCACAGCCACGCGTCCATCGGGTGTTTTCACAGCAATGACGCCGCGATTAAGGCGTTCCTTCTGAATGTCGCACCTGTAGTTTGGCTGCGACGTTGATGTTAAAGAGATTGATAACATCAGCAAAGTTAATAGTAAAAGTTTTAGTTTCATTTTGGTTGTATTTATATAGTTGTTAAAGTTTTTGTGAATATTTGAGCATCGCATTACTGACACACGGGATTCGTACTAATACGGTTTCCATTATTATCACCGAAAGCAAGGCTGTGGCTATGCCAAGTACGACATCGATGACATAATGATGACCGCTATACACTGCCGTGAACCAGATGCCGAGAGTTACCAATTCAAAGACCGCTATCAACACACGGCTTTGGCTACTCATGACGGCATAGATGGTGGCAATGAACATATAGGCAACGTGTAACGAAGGCACTGCGGCAAAGACGTTGCTATTGCCGGAATATATGGATTGGAACACTGGTATGCCTATCAATTCATCAAAGCGAATAAGTCCACCCGCATCACCTGGAGTATTGAATATTGGTTCAAAGCCATACTTCATTACATACCATGGCGGTGCTGCGGGATGTATATAATATATGAATATACCAATTACGTTGCACAATAGGAAACAGAGAGTGAACCTTACGCACCATTCTGACTTCTTCTGGCAGAACAGTATTATGGCGAAGGCTATAGGTAACGGCAGCCAGCTGAGATAAGAGATGCCAGCAATGAAGTCAAGCACAGCACAATTATGCTGCGCAAAATATTCGCAAGGCAGAAATCCGAAAAGCGATTCCTCTGCCTCGTAGAGTCCTCGGATATCGATATCATTGTACTTATAGCTTGGGAAGAATCCCATTGAGAAGTACATCAGCCCGAATATTGCAAATGGCAACAAAGCGAGAACAAGACGAGCGATGAAGGATATGGTTGATTTCATCTTTACGGTTTGATTGTTAGATCTTCGAA
>JAUNQM010000045.1:3094-11567 GCA_030536165.1 Prevotellaceae bacterium
CATAGATTTTTTCGAGTTGACGTAACCGAAGCACTATTTCAATTGTTTGTAGCAATGCAGAATCCTCCAAAAAGCAGTCAAGTTTGCAAGGGCTGCAATTATCCACATTGATATGATAAGGCACAGTATCTCGCCTATGATGCCAGCAAGTATCGCTCCTAACGCAGTGAGCACAACTCTTTCAGGGCGTTGCATAAATCCAACCTTGCACTCGATTCCGATTCCTTCAGCACGAGCACGGACATAGCTTACCATTATCGAACCGATAAGTGCCACAAAGGTTACGATGCCGCTGAGTACGTCGTTGGAAAGAAGGAAGTAGAACGTGATGCCAAACAAAGAAAAGAGTTCGCTATAACGGTCGAGTGCGCTATCCCACAATGCACCAAAACGGCTCTCCATATTGCCCATACGCGCAAGGCGGCCGTCCATCATGTCGAAAAGTCCTGCAAACAGAATCACGGCCCCAGCCCAACCGACAAGAGACAGTCGCGAGTTCTCATCGGTTCCCTCTGCAGCCACAATCAGTATTGCCGAAGCAACTACATTGAGCAAGAAGCCAACGAAAGTGACAATGTTAGGCGTAATGCCCAACCTAATCATAGCCTTTATCAATGGATTGATAATGCTGTAAATACTTTTTTGAAAAAAATCTCTATGATTCATTCTTTCATGTTTTTTATGTACCGATGAAATAGTTTCTCCGTATGGCAATTGCGATAGACATAGAATCTCTGCAACTGATAGTTCCACAAGACAGCCACGAGTATTGCCACAACTACCTTTGGGAAGAGGAAGTGTATATGCAAAAGTTCAGTAAGGGCATACGTGCCAAACGTGTTGAGCGCAATGCTTCCAAGCCATACCTCAAGGTATTTGATTGCTACACTACGCTTATGCTGGTGTGCATCTTCAAACACATATTTATAATTGATGACGCAATTAGTCACACCGCCACTGATGGCTCCTATCATTGTTGCGTAGAAGTAATACACGCCAAAACATTGAGCTAACAGTATCGTCAAACCGAAGTCAACACAAGTTGCCACGACAGCAGAGACTTGTGCTTTGGCAAACAACACCATATTCTTCTTTATCCTGCAGTCCACGCCTATCCTACTATCAAATTAAGAGAGAATAATATGACTGCGGAATAAACGCCAGCCAAGACGTCGTCGAGCATTACACCAAGCCCCCCAGAGAACTCTTCCATGCGTCGTATGCCAAGTGGTTTAAGAATATCGAAGAAACGGAACAGCAGAAAAGCCACCCACGGTTCCCACCAGACAAACGGTGTTGCCACAAGCAACGAAATCCACACGCCCACCATCTCATCGACCACTACGCGGCTTGGATCTTCGCCCCAGTAAGGTTCGAGCCTGTTATCGGCCCAAATACCTAACGGAGTGAATACTACAATCAGCAAAAACGTGGCAATAATCAGGTAGAGAGGCGTAAACACATACGACAATGCAATCCATATCAGCGTGGCGAGTAATGCGCCAGCCGTACCTGGTCCCCACGGCCAAAAGCCTGAACCGAAGCCAGTGCCAATCATCATCGGCACAAACGGCGGCTTGCGCTCTGCTTGGTTTCTAATTCTCTTTTTCGTTTTCATTTGTGTGCAAAGATACGAATAAGCAAGGGAAAAACAAAATTTATTTTAGTTTTTCCAAACGAAAACATATTCGACACAGTCAACAGAAGATAGAGGAAACCACTTACTTCAATTTTCTTAAAGGCAAAAGAACATTACAACTCCAATGATTAATTCGTTGAGCGAATGGTAACATAGATTATGTTTTTCCATAATTTTTGTTAATTGTTTAAGTAAAATGCCCATACTTCAATATAAATGAGTAATTTTGCACAACATTACGAAAACTCTACTGACGTTTCGAGTTTTCAAAAAGGATTATAGTACTTCTATATATCCCATTACTAAGATTAAATTTTCAATAAAACAAATATGAAGGTATTTAGATTATTTTCGTTTCTTTCAACAATCGTGTTTGCAACGACAGTCAGCGCAGAAACGCTGACAGTTGACCTCGACAAGGCAATAGAGATTGCTATCGCCGAGAATCCTACTATCAGTATTGCAGACAAGGACATCCAACTGAAAGAGATTGCAAACACAGAAGCATGGCAGAACCTGCTGCCTACGGTTTCGGCAACCGGTTCGCTGCAACACACGTTGCTCGCCGCTGAAATGAAACTCGGCGACCAGAAGTTTAAGATGGGTAAAGACAACACTAACACGGCTGCACTGGCAGGTACGCTGACGTTGCCACTGTTTATGCCAGCTGTGTATCAGTCAATGAAGCTGACGAAGCAAGACGTGCTGCTGGCACGCGAGAAAGCTCGCAGCAGTCGTCTCGACCTTGTCAATCAGGTTACAAAGGCTTACTACCAGCTGCTCATAGCACAGGAATCGCAGAAGGTGATGGAAAAGGCTTACAGCGTGAGCAAGGAGAATTACGAACTTGTTAACAAGAAATACACCGTAGGAAAGGTGAGCGAATACGACAAGATTAGCGCCGAAGTACAAATGCGCAGCATGAGCACGTCGCTTGTACAGGCAAAGAATGCCGTGACTTTGTCGCAACTCAACCTGAAAGTGCTGATGGGTGTGACGGCAGATGTCGATGTAGTAATCAACGATAACCTTGAGTCATACAAGAGCTCGCTGACGTTGGACAACGTGGAGAATGGTGTGTTTGAACTTTCAAACAATACAACCATGCGCCAGATAGACCTCAACCAGAAACTGCTCGAAAGGAATATTTCCATACAGCGCACGAACTTCATGCCATCGTTGGCTTTCCAGCTCACAGGACAATATCAGTCACTCTACAATGAGAATTGGAAAATTTGGAAGTACGACTGGGCACCAAGTTCTACGTTTACTCTGGCTTTGACTATTCCAATCTTCACCGCAAGCAACTGGACAAAGATTAAATCAAGCAAAGTGCAGCTTGCACAATTGCAAGATACACGCACTAATACTATGCGCCAACTTAATATGGCTTTGGAGAGCTATAAGGAGAACATGGTGGCAGCAATATCTGAGGTAGAAAGTAACGCTGAGGCTGTGAACCAAGCCGACAAGGCTCGCACGATAGCCGAAAAACGCTACGACGTGGGCAAAGGTACAATACTCGAACTTAACCAGAGCGAACTTGCACTCACACAGGCACAGCTGACTTACTATCAATCAATATACAACTACCTAACCAATAAGGCAGACTTTGACTATACACTTGGTAGAAAATTTTAATTTCCAGTTTTTCCATATAAAATATATAAAAAACAAAAATAAATGAAGACACTTAAATTCACATTCGTATTAGGTGCTATGGCAATAGCATTGCTGACAGCATCATGTGGAAGCAAAGACAAAAACGCTGGCATGACAGACGAGAAGCCTAAGGTAAAACTTGCAAAGGCTGAATCGAAGGCAATCCAGCAGTCAGAGGAATTTACAGCTACCGTTGAGAGCGACGTAAAGAACAACATCGCCCCTAACGCTATGTATCGTATCAAGAAGATTTATGTCGATGTAGGCGACTATGTTAGCAAAGGACAGACAGTTGTTCAGCTCGACGTTGCAAACCAAGACCAACTGAGCCTGCAAATCAAGAGTCAGATTGCTCAAGCTGAAAGTCAGATTGCACAGATGCAGAACCAGCAGGCTGAGTTTAACCGCGTTGCTGAACTCTACAATATGGGCGGCATCTCAAAATCAGAGTATGATGCAGCACTCACACAATTAAAGGTTCAGAAGAATAGTGTAGCAGCACAGCAGAGCCAGGTAAGCGCACTACGCACCCAGCTCGCACAGATGAACCAGAACACTCGTCTGGTAAGTCCTATCAGCGGAGTCGTTACAGCAAGAAACTATGACGACGGTGACCTCTATTCACAGCAGCCTATACTCACTGTAGAGCAACTGAACCCTGTGAAGTTGAAGATTAACGTGTCTGAATCACACTACAGCGAGGTTAAGAAAGGTCTTGGCGTTGACATCAAACTCGACGCTTATCCTGACGATGTGTTTGAAGGCAAGGTAACAACCATTTATCCTTCAATCGACCAGGCAACACATACATTCCCTGTTGAAATCATGATTACCAACAAGGGCGGCAAGGTTCGTCCAGGAATGTTCGGCCGTGCAAGCCTCAACTTTGGCGAAGAGGAACATGTTGTCGTACCTGATGAAGCACTTGTAAAGCAGGTAGGCGCTGGCGACAGATACGTCTATGTATATAAGGACGGCAAAGTATCTTACAACAAGGTAACACTTGGCAAGCACTTCGACAACTACTATGAGATTCTTGATGGTGTAAAGCCAGGCGACATGATTGTCGTTGCCGGAATGTCACGTCTCTCTAACGGTCGTGAAGTGGAAGTGGAAAAATAATCCATATAAAATATTCATTAAATAAAACAATGTTTAAGGTTTCAAGTTGCAAGCACAAGTCTTAACTACTTAACACCTTCAACTACTTAACTACCAAATCACACATTAATAATATATGAGCATATACGAAGGAGCGGTAAAACGCCCGATTATGACAACACTGTGCTTCGCTGCAGTAGTAGTGTTTGGTGTGTTCTCATTGGCAAAACTGCCTATTGACCTCTACCCAGACATAGAGACCAACACCATCATGGTGATGACTTACTACAACGGAGCATCAGCAAGCGATATTGAGAATAACGTCACACGCCCGCTGGAAAACACGCTGAACTCCGTTGAGCATCTGAAGCACATCACTTCAAACTCGCGTGAGAACATTTCGGTTGTGACGCTTGAGTTTGAATTCGGATATGACATTGACGTATTGACAAACGATGTGCGTGATAAGTTGGACATGGTGTCCAACTCATTACCTAATGATGCCAACACGCCTATCCTGTTCAAGTTCTCTACCGACATGATTCCAATCCTCATCTTGTCGGCAACAGCAGAAGAAAGCCAGAAGGCACTCTATAAGATACTCGACGACAACATTGCCAACCCACTGGCACGTGTCGATGGAGTCGGTACAGTGTCAATATCAGGTGCACCACAACGCGAAATCAACATCTACATGGATGCTGCGAAGATGGAGGCATACGGTATTTCGCCTGCTGCTGTGAGCTCGGCAATTTCAGGTGAGAACAAGAACGTCACAGGTGGTACGATGGATGTCGGAACGCAAACGTTCACCGTTCGTGCCGAGGGTGAATTTACAGATCCGTCGCAGATGGCAAACGTAATCGTCGGCACCCAGAATGGTACCAACGTATATCTCCGCGACGTTGCACGCATCGTCGATAACCTTGAGGAACGTGCACAACGTGCCTTCACTAATGGTAAGCAAGGTGCAATGGTCATCATCCAGAAGCAGAGCGGTGCAAACTCTGTTGAGATTGCAAACAAGGTGCACAAGATGCTGCCTACACTGCAGAAGAGCCTGCCTGACGATGTGCAACTCGGTGTGATTGTCGATACATCCGACAACATCAAGAGTACCATCAAGTCACTCTCCGACACGGTGATGTATGCGTTGATATTCGTCGTGCTCGTGGTATTCGTCTTCCTCGGAAGATGGAGGGCAACGGTCATCATCTGCCTCACAATCCCAATGTCACTGATTGCATCATTCATATACCTTTACGCTACAGGCAGTTCGCTCAACATGATTTCCATGTCGTGTTTGTCAATCGCCATCGGTAACGTGGTCGATGACGCCATCGTGGTCTTGGAGAACGTGACGACCCACATCGAACGTGGATCGAAGCCAGACCGTGCGTCTGTCCACGGAACAAACGAAGTTGCAATCTCCGTAATCGCATCTACACTCACCATGCTCGCCGTGTTCTTCCCTCTTACAATGGTAACGGGTAAGACTGGTGTGCTCTTCAAGGAGTTAGGTTGGATGATGTGTATTATCATGATTATCTCAACCGTATCTGCACTTTCATTCACCCCAATGATGACATCGCAGTTCCTCAGACTGGAGAAGAAGCAGAGCGAGACTTTCAAGAAGATATACGGACCTATTCAGGCAAAGCTCGACCAACTCGACGAATGGTATGAGAAGAAAATCAACTGGGCTGTACGTCACCGCAAGGCTGTCATCCTCGGATGTATCGGATTCTTCGGACTCAGTCTGCTTGCTGCCGAAGTTTTCGGATTAAAGAGCGAGTTCATGCCAGCCAACGACTCTGGTCGTGTGGGTATCACACTCGAACTGCCTATCGGAACAAGAGTAGAAAAGGCTGAAGCTGTGGCAAAGATGCTGACCGAAAAGTGGATGCAACGCTATGGCAAGGATATGCAATGCTGTAACTTCAGTGTAGGCCAGGCTGGTGAGGACAACACATTCGCTTCATTGAGAGACAATGGTTCACACATTATTTCATATAACATCAAGTTCGTTGACTCCAACAAGCGCGACATCGGCCTTGTTGAAATCTGCGACCAGATGCGTGCAGACTGTAAGGCTGTGCCAGAGCTTGCAAAGTATAATGTACAGCTCGGCGGTGGCAACAGTTCTATGGGTGGACAGAACATGGCTACATTTGAAATCTATGGTCACGACATGGATGCGACTTACGACGTTGCAACACAGTTGGCACAGAAGTTCAAAAATAGCGAAATGATTTCACAGGTAAACATTTCACGTTCCGACTATCAGCCTGAAATCGTAGTTAACTTCGACCGCGACAAACTTGCACTTCAAGGTCTGACACTATCGGCAGCAGCCACTACAGTGCGCAACGCTATCACAGGTTCATTGATGTCATACTATCGTGAAGACGGTGAAGAATACGACATCAAGGTGCGCTACGAGCCGACTGACCGCCAGTCAATAGAGGCTGTAGAGAATATGATGATACCTAACAACATGGGAAAGATTGTTCGTGTACGCGATATTGCAACTGTTGAAGAATCATCAATTCCTCCAACGATTGAGCGTAAGGACCGTCAGCGTATCGTTACTGTAAACGCTGTTTTGAAGAAGGGCTACGCTCTCTCCGACGGTGTTGAACTTGGTAATAAGTTCGTAGATGAGATGACATTGCCTGCAAGCGTATCATGTAAGGTGGCAGGTTCATACGAAGACCAGCAAGACTCAAACCGCGACCTCGGTACACTCCTCATCCTTGTTGTACTCCTCGTATTCATCGTAATGGCAGCACAGTTCGAATCGTGGACATACCCATTCATCATCATGATTTCACTCGTGTTCGCATTCTCTGGTATCATCTTTGCACTGGTATTTACAGGCACATCGCTTAACATCATGTCCATCCTCGGTGGTATCATGCTCGTTGGTATCGTTGTGAAGAATGGTATCGTGCTCATTGACTACACTCAGCTGAAGCGCGAACAAGGCTACGGACTCATCCGTGCAGCAGTAACGGCTGCAAGAAGCCGTCTCCGTCCTATCCTCATGACTACCATGACTACCATCCTCGGTATGGTGCCATTGGCTGTCAGTCAGGGTGTAGGTGCCGAAATGTGGCGACCTCTCGGTATCTCTATCATCGGAGGTCTGACTGTTTCTACATGTCTGACGCTGATTTACGTACCGTCTATGTTCTGTATCTTCGGAGGCTCAGCCATCAAGCGCAAGCGTAAGAGCATGGCTCGCAAACTCGAACTTGCCAAGTACTGGAAAGAAAACAAAGACAAGGAATCGTTCAAGAAGAGAAAGTAAAGATGATTTGGAGTTAAATTTCTAAGTCAGAAAATCAATCCGTAAATAAAAAACGATGAAAGCAATAATGATATCATTCGACCAGGCACACTACGATGGTGTGCTGGCAGCACTCAATAGTTCGTTGGCACGTGGTTACACAATGTTTCCACTAACCCAGGGTCGTGGTTCCAAGACTGGCGACCCACACCTCGGATCACACGCATGGCCATCAATGTGCTCGTCTATCATCACTATAGTCGAAGATGAGAAAGTGGAGCCATTGCTCAAACGACTAAAAGACTTAGACGAGTCATACGAGATGCTCGGACTTCGTGCATTTGTCTGGGACATAGAAAAGACCATCTAATTCACCAGCATAAAGCCTTCTGCCCACAACGCAGAAGGCTTTTTTTTGCGACCACTCCTTATTTATTACGCGCGCGCGAGTTTTCACATGCAAATATAAGCACAAAATAAAAATTTGTCCTACTTTTAACAATTATTTTTCATGCTTGTTTTTAGCAAATAAAAAAAACTGGCTTAGGATTTCTCCCCTGCCAGTTCTTTATTATCAACGCGAGTTCGGGATATCATCTAATTGTTAGAGAAAAAACAACTATATAACAATGGTCGTTTTTCTATGTTTTAGATGCCCGTTTTCTATATTATTTGCCCTGTTTTTCTATATTAAATCTAATCAGTTTTTAATACGTGAGTTCGGGAAAAGATATTCAATATTTATCACACCTTTTCACACCTTAGGTGTTTTGCTTTTC
>JAUNQM010000046.1 GCA_030536165.1 Prevotellaceae bacterium
ACCTTGCATCTGCTCAGCAATGGAAGCACTGTAGTATTTACCTGTCTGCCAGATAATCTGCACGTCGTTTTCCTCGATCATGTCGAGGTGAGAGAGTATGCTTTCGTTCACGGTCCTTGCACCGAGGCTACCGCCTACGAAGAGTATTACAGGCTTATCAGGGTTAAGTCCGAATGACTTCTTTGCTTCTTCCTTTGTGGCTTTGGTCTCGAATAGAGCCTGACGCACAGGGTTACCGGTCATGATTATCTTATCGGCTGGGAAGAAACGTTCCATTCCTTCGTAAGCCACGCAAACCTTTTCCACCTTGTTTGCAAGGAGTTTGTTGGTCACTCCGGCGTATGAGTTCTGCTCTTGGATAAGGCATGGAATACCCATTGCAGCAGCTTTGTTAAGCGTAGGCCCACTTGCATAGCCACCTACTCCAACGACAACATCAGGCTTGAACTCCTTAATTATCTTCTTTGCCATGCGTTGGCTTTTCCATATCTTGAACAGAACCTTTACGTTCTTCAGCAGGTTCTTACGGTCGAAACCGCATATAGGCAAACCTTTTATCTCGTATCCGGCATCAGGAACACGCTGCATTTCCATGCGTCCTTCGGCACCAATGAAAAGAATCTTTGCCGTAGGAATTTGTTCCTTGATTGCGTTGGCGATGGATATGGCTGGGAAGATGTGCCCACCAGTTCCTCCACCGCTGATTATTACTTTTATGTCTTCTTTCATGAGTATTGTATGGTTGTTTTTTCGATTAATCGATTTTACGATGATTCGTATATTCCTTTTACTATTAGTTTTCGGTTACTTCCTTCTTGCGTGCGGAACGACTTACGCTCAGTATGACTCCTATGTAGGCGCAGTTGATGAGCGTCGAGGTTCCTCCCTTGCTTATGAGAGGCAACGGCTGACCTGTGACAGGTGCTATGCCGACTGCGACACACATGTTGAACATTGCCTGTGTGGTAAGCATCAGAGCGAGTCCGAGTATGAGGAATGCAGGGAAATTGCGCTCGCAGTTATTGGCAATGTGACCTACACGGAATAGTAAAACAATGAAAAGGAATACCACAGCAGCTGCCCCGATGATGCCCATCTCCTCGATGATGATGGCATAGATAAAGTCGGAGAATGCCTGCGGCAACCAGTCGCGTTCGACAGAGTTTCCAGGTCCTTTACCTATAATGCCGCTTGTGGCAATGGCTATGTTAGCATGACCTTTCTGACCGTCTTTGTCCCAGTCGAATGTCGAAGGATCTACTTCTTTGTCGGATGTGAAGTTCTTGATACGGTTCTTCCAAGTTCCGAAACGGTGGAAAAGGCCACCGCTACTGCTTGATGAAGCCTTTGCTGTCTGCGTTTCAACTTGTTCTGTAGCCACATTTTTAGGGTCGCTTGTCGTATCGTTGTCTTCACCTAACCACATAACAAGCCCCACTATCATCAAGACACCAATCACGCAGACGGCAGTAAGTCGGCCTATGAGGTATGCAGGGATACGTCCGATAATCATCATGAGATAGACTACCACCAAGAGAAGGGCAGCAGTAGAGAGGTTCTCAAGTCCAATGAGAACAGCAAAAAGACCTGCCACACAAAGAATCCAAGTGAATGCACGTTTGTCGGCTCCGTTGTCGGTCTGCATAAAGCTAAGTATCTGTGCAACGGCAAGAATGACAGTTCCTTTGGCAATCTCGGAAGGTTGGAACTGCACACCGAGTATCGACATCCATCGTTGGGCTCCATTTGTGGCTTCACCTACAGCTATTACGTATAATAGTGTGAAAAATGAAAATGGTAATAATATAGGTGTGAGAATCTTGAAAAAGCGGCAAGGGATGTTCAGGGTGACGATGATGATAGCCAGTCCACCGATGAGCATGCCCACATGCTTCAGGATAGGAGCGGTGAAACTTCCGCTCTTATATGTAAGCTCGCTCGAAGCGCTATACACTTCGACGATGCTTATCATGCAGAGGAAGAAGAATACCATCCAGATGACTTTGTCGCCCTTGAATAAGTTGTAAACCTTTGCCATTTGTGTTTATGTTAATATATTTGCGTGCTTAATAACTAAAATGCTCTTACGCATGCCTTGAACTGTTCGCCGCGGTCTTCCATGTTCTTGAACAAGTCGAAGCTTGCGCAGCACGGACTGAGCAGCACTGTGTCGCCAGTCTCGGCTAAGTCATAACATGCAGCCATGCATTCCTTCATGCTGTGAGTATCTATCTGCGGGATAGGCATGCCAGCAAAGAAGTCTTTTAGTTTTGTGTTGTCAGCCCCAAGAAATACAAGCGCTTTGCACTTCTTTTCAACAAGTTCTTTTATTGCTGAATAATCGTTGCCCTTGTCTTTGCCACCAAGTATGAGCACTGTCGGTGTGGTCATACTTTCGAGCGCATACCAGCAGGCATCGACATTGGTAGCCTTTGAGTCGTTGATGTATTGCACACCTTTCACCGATGCCACCTTCTCCAGTCGATGCTCCACGCCAGGGAAGTTGCTCAAGCACTTGCGAATGATTTCGTTTGAGATGCCAGCAACATTGGCTGTGATTCCAGCTGCGAGTGAATTATATATATTATGTATGCCAGTTAGACTGAGTTCCTCTTGCTCCATGTTGAATGCATGAGGTTCTTCGATTACATACTGGCCTTCTTCCATGTAACCGATGACACCATTCTTCTTTACAGCAGAGAATGGGCACTGGTAAGACTTAATGTCGTATTTCTCAAGTTCGTTCTTGATGATTGGGTCGTCATACCAGTAGATGAAGTAGTCGTCTTCGGTCTGATTCTGAATGATTCGCATCTTGGCATCAACATAGTTCTGCATGTTGTTGTCGTAGCGGTCAAGATGGTCGGGCGTGATATTCAAGAGCACGGCGATATCAGCCTTGAAGTCATACATATTGTCGAGTTGGAAAGAACTAAGTTCGATGATGTAGTAATCGTGAGGCTCCTCTGCCACCTGAAGTGCAAGACTGTTGCCGATGTTTCCTGCAAGTCCTACGTTATAGCCTGCATTCTTGAAGATATGGTAGATGAGAGAAGTCGTGGTAGTCTTACCGTTGCTACCTGTGATGCATATCATCTTTGAATCCGTATAGCGGCCGGCAAATTCTATTTCGCTTATCACGTGGATGCCTTTGGCAATGATCTTCTGCATCATTGGTGCTGTGTCAGGGATGCCAGGACTCTTAATGACTTCGTCGGCATTAAGTATCTTTTCCTCGGTGTGATGGCCTGATTCCCATTCGATGCTGTGGTCGTCAAGAAGTTTTACATACTTCTCCTTGATAACAGACATGTCGGAAACGAACACGTCGAAGCCCTTGCTTTTTGCCAATACGGCTGCTCCTGCTCCACTTTCACCTGCACCTAATATAACGATTCTCTTATTCATGTTTTGCGTTTTTTTTCGATGATTCAAGGTCTCGAACCTTTCTTTATCTTATCTTCAATGTAATTATTGTCAATGCTGCCAAAAGGATTGTAACAATCCAAAAGCGTATTGTGATCTTTGACTCATGGAATACGCGGCTTGAACCACGAAGCAAATACTTGCACTCTGGGTCTAACTGTGAGTCTTCTGTGCGGAAATTGTCGTGGATAGGCGTACGACGGAAGATTCTCTGTTTGACACCTCTGCGCTTACCTAATTTGAAGTACCAAACCTGAAGTATAACGCTAAGACTTTCCATGAAGAATACACCACAAAGTATCGGCAGCAGCAGTTCTTTGTGGATGATGATAGCACAGACAGCAATGATTCCACCAATGGTAAGCGAGCCTGTATCGCCCATAAATATCTGTGCTGGATATGCGTTATACCAGAGGAAACCTACAAGAGCTCCGATGAATGCACACATAAATACTACCAGTTCTTGACTGCCTGGTATATACATTATATTAAGGTATGCAGCCATCTCAATGTGGCTTGACACGTAGGCAAGAATGCCGAGCGCCACGCCTATGATAGCCGAGTTGCCAGCACACATTCCATCCATTCCGTCGTTGAGATTGGCACCATTTGACACTGCTGTAACTACAATGATGGTCAGGATGACGATAAATATCCATCCCGCTGCATTTTTGTATTTGCCCAGGAATGTGAACAGGTCGGTATAGTCAAGGTTATGATTCTTCACAAACGGAATCGTGGTTTTGGTTGACTTTGATTCTACGTTTTTATGCTTAACTATTATATTATCGTTTGACATAGGCTTCACGAGCTCTGTCTGATGCTTGCTTGGAAGTTCGATATTCTCTCTCACGACAGCGTCTGGGCTGAGGAAAAGCGTAAGTCCTACGATGAGTCCAAGCCCGACTTGTCCGATAATCTTAAACTTGCCATGTAACCCTTCTTTGTCCTTCTTGAATATCTTGATATAGTCATCGGCAAAACCAAGAGCACCTAACCAAACAGTTGTGATAACCATCAGTATGAGATAGATATTCCTCAGACGTCCAAGTAACAAAGCAGGCACGAGGATAGACACAATGATGATAATACCTCCCATCGAAGGAACGCCCATCTTCTTTACGCCAAATGGGTCTATCTTTGCATCGCGCTGTGTCTCAGTGATACTTTTGTGATGCAGATACTTTATGAAATATTCGCCGAACCATGCAGAGATGATGAGTGAAATCATCAAAGCCAGCATTGCTCGGAATGAAATATACCCCCAAAGGTGAGAGCCTGGAATACCGAATTGGTCTAAGAATCTAAATATATAGTATAGCATTTATTTTAGTGCTGTTAATTCAACAAATAAATCTGTAAACGTTATTGTTCACTGAAGATTTCTCGTAACACTTCCTTATCATCAAAATGGTGCTTCACACCGTTTATCTCCTGATAAGTCTCGTGTCCTTTACCTGCAACGAGGATTACGTCGCCAGACTGAGCAACCATGCATGCTGTGCGAATAGCCTCTTTGCGGTCTATGATGGTGAGCACATTCTTGCGTTGATTGCTATCCAGTCCTGAAAGCATTTCGTTGATGATGTCCTGCGGATTCTCATCACGAGGGTTGTCGCTGGTAATAATCACCTTGTCGCTGTTTTTCGCAGCTTCCTGTGCCATGATAGGTCGCTTGCCCTTATCACGATTGCCGCCTGCACCGCAAACTGTAATAATCTGTGGCTTGGCTATGTTGGCATTCGACTTCGTATCTATGACTTCGTGGATAGCCTTCAAAACATTCTCGAGAGCATCAGGTGTATGAGCATAGTCAACAAGGGCTGTGACACCTTTTGCACTATGAATAGGCTCAAGTCGTCCGCTTACACTCTTCAACGAACTCATGACAACGAGAATGTCATCGGCACTTCTGCCAAGCATTGTTGCTGCACCATATACAGCAAGAAGATTGCTGACATTGAATTTGCCAATGAACTGCACGTTGATTTCCTTATGGTCGATATCAAGGAGCATACCTTCAAAATGGCATTCGAGAATCTTTGCCTGGAAATCGGCAAGGCTTCGAGTGGAGTATGTCTTTACCGTAGCCTTTGTATTCTGCACCATATACATACCATTCTTATCGTCAAGATTGGTAATGGCAAATGCGTTCTTGCCGAGGCTATCAAAGAAAAGCTTCTTTGCGTCGCGATAGTTCTCGATGGTCTTATGGTAGTCAAGGTGATCGCGTGTAAGGTTCGTAAATATACCACCAGCAAACTCCAGTCCACCGATGCGCTGCTGCGCAATAGCATGGCTACTACACTCCATAAACACGTATTTGCAACCCATCTCAACCATGCTTGCGAGCAAACGGTTAAGTTCTATTGGGTCTGGTGTAGTATGGTCAGCAGGAATGGCAACGCCTTCAATATAGTTGCAAACAGTTGAAAGCAGTCCGCATTTGTAGCCAAACTTGCGGAACATATTATATAATAATGTGGCGATTGTCGTTTTACCGTTTGTACCTGTGACGCCGACAAGCTTTACCTTCTTCGAAGGCTCACCATAGAAAACCGTTGCAACCTTGCCTGCATTCTGCTCTGTGTTGTCAACCTGAATATATGTAACACCCTTAACCTTTTCTTCTGGCAAGTCTTCGCAGAGCACAGCTTGCGCTCCAAGGTCAATGGCCTTACCTATAAATTTATGTCCATCTGTCTGAGTTCCTTTGATGGCAATAAACAAATGGCCGTCGCTGATGCGTCGGGAGTCGATATGCACTCCTGTGATGTCGATATCCTCATTGCCAATGATTGCTATTGGCTTGATATTCTTCAGTAGTTCTTTTAGTTTCATATCTGTCTATGATGATTTCCTATTTTAATTCCAGTTTGCAAGTTGCACCTTTGGCAATCTTGTCTCCTGCCGAGATACTTTGTGCCACTACGCTTCCACGACCTGAGAGCTTTACTTTCAAGCCTCTATTTTCAAGCATATAGACTGCATCACGTGCGCCCATGCCTAATACGTTTGGCATTATGTCGTTGCGGAATGATTTGCTCTTTGTAAGTTTCACACCCTTGTCATCAGACTTAGCTGTGCCCCATATAGGCTGACGAGCGCTATTGTCCGATGCCCAAGCAATGTCGGTTTTGAGTCCAAGCGTTGAGAGTGAATTGACTGCAAGGAGCATATTTCCACTCTTCACATGCGGCATGATATTGACTGAATCCTTTGCTGTAGAAGCGTCTTGTTTGAGGTTCTTTGCCATGACGCCTTCTGCAATCTTCTTGAACACAGGACCTGCCATGCCACCACCCGATGCAGGAAGTCCTGCTTTCTGCAAGCAGACGATACAAGAGTATAGCGGTTTTTCTGCAGGGAAGAAACCTGCAAAGCTCAACAGATAGTGTGTAGTGCCTGATGTGTAACCGCCTACACCTTGTGAAATCTGTGCCGTACCTGTCTTGCCTGCTACCTGAAAGAGTTTGCTTCCGGCTTTATTTCCCAAACCTTGACTTACCACGTGAGTGAGTATCTCACGCATAATCTTCAGCGTACTCTTCTTGCAAATCTGCTCTTTCAATACAACAGGCGGATATTCTGCAATAGTCTCACCGTTCTTCACTACTTTCGACACAAAGCGTGGCTGCATCATGCGGCCATCGTTGGCTATTGCGTTGTAGAATGAAACAGTAGAAATAGGTGGCACCTGTGTCTCATATCCAATACTCATCCAAGCAAGGGCTGTGGCATACCAGTTGCTGTAGTGCTTGCCTGTCTTGTCTTTCTTTGGCATTCTTATCATTGGTGCAGATGAACCTACGATAGGCAGGTGCAAATCTTCTGCTATACCAATGCGACGCAGACCTTCTACATACTTCTCTGGGTTCTTGTGGTAGTACTTGTCAATAATAACGCTGACGCCGATGTTTGAACTGACTTCAAGTGAACGTGGAAGCGATATTGTTCCGTATCCTCCGCGATGCCAGTTGTGGTCTTTCATCTTGCGACCGTACATTTCTCGTATTCCGCAGCCAGTGTTTACTGTATAGAATGTATCAACAACGCCATCGTCAAGCGCAACCATTATTGAGGCTGTCTTGAACACAGAACCAGGTTCAAGGAGGTCACTCACAGCGTTATTCTTTATCTCACGATACTCGCCATCGTTGCAACGGCTCATGTTTACGATTGCCTTTATGTCGCCTGTCTTACACTCCATGAGTATGGCAACGCCTGTCGTTCCGCCTATCTCCTTGAGCTTATCCTTGACAGCTTTCTCTGCAAGGTCTTGTATGTTTACGTCGATAGTTGTCACAATGTCGGCACCATCAACAGCAGGCTGTGTGGTGATGTCTAGGTAGCGGTCGAGCACTTTCTTACGCATAATGAGACCTGTCTCACCACGCAGGATTGAGTCGTATGAAAGTTCAAGTCCGTAGCGTGCTGTGTCCTTTGCAGGATACATATCACCGACCGTACGTCCTGCCAACGTCTTAAATGGGTGACTACGTGCGTTATATTCCTCATAGTGGAAGCCTCCTTTGTATGATGGCAGGCAGAACACTGGCAGTTTTTTTATGTCAACATATGTATTATAGTCTATACGTTCTGGCCAGATGCACCAGTGCTGACTGTTCTTCTCCTTACCTTTCGTGAGGTCAGCCTTGAACTCTGCAACACTTCTTTCTGGGAAAATCTCGTGCAGTCCGCTGCATATCGTATCTACATTTGCCTCCCATACAGAGTCCTTTGTTGCAGGGTTGCCGGCATTGAAATCCATGAAGACCTTATACTTTGGCAGAGAACTTGCTAACACGTCGCCGTCGCTACTGAGTATGTTGCCGCGTGTAGGCATCGATACTACACTGTCTTTCTGCAACGATTCGCTCAGCTTAATCCACTGGTCTTTATGTACCGTCATGGTGAGAAGTGCCTTCACAAGAATATACACTCCTAAAGCCAGAAAGCCAAAGGAGATGTAGCGGTAGCGCTTGATTATTTTCTTGTTATCGAACAGGTTCATTAGGCGGTTTTATGTAAAAGGTTTTAAGTTCAATGTTAAATCGAATAATTCGAATATTCGAAAAATCGGCATTTTGGTTTTAGGTTAGACCATCAACCGATAACCATATATCATTCTTCTGTCTCGATTATATACGGCGGACGGTCAGGAATGCTGAGCAGTGTGTCGTTGTTTTCCTTGAGCAGTTCAAGGACTCGGCTTTGGCGGCACTTTTCTGTCAGCAGACTTGCACTCGACAATGCCTTATATTTTGCATCGACCAATTCGCTTTGCAAACGGTCAATCTCTTGTATCTCTTGGTCAGAACTGTACCTATTAGAGATATAGACAATGAGCAATGCGACAATGAGCATGATGAGCCCTATCTGACTTCTTATCATTCGTGCGGTCAGTATGTCACCACCAAGAACCCTCATCAGCGACAGCGATCCTTTGATGGAATCATCGTCGCTTCCAAGGTTTTTCAGCTTCTCGAGTGCGCGTTTGCGGTCTTGCTCAAGTGCTATATCTTCTTGTCTTACTATGTCGTTCTTGTCTTCTGCCATTTATTTCTGTGGCGACCTTCGTGGTCGCAACTCAATTATCAATTCTCAACTCTTAATTCGATCGCTTACAAGCTCAGCTATTCTCAGTTTTGCACTGCGGCTGCGAGGGTTTCTCTCTATCTCCTCGGCGCTTGGCACTATCATTTTTCCGACTTCACGTAGCGGTGTCTGACGGCGGCCGAAGAAGTCTTGCTCAACCTTACCGGTGATATTTCCAGACTTGATTATGTTTTTCACAATCCTGTCTTCCAGGCTGTGGTAGGTTATTACGACTAATCGCCCGCCCGCATTCAGCAGTTCAATTGCCGAAATGAGCATCTCTTTGAGCGCGTCGAGTTCGTGGTTCACTTCGATGCGAAGTGCCTGAAACAACTGTGCAGCGTCTTTCTTCGAGTAGTTTTCGCCCCACACGATGCTTATGAGTTCGCCCGTCGTCTTGATTTCCTTCTCGCTTCTTGCTGCCACAATCTTGCGTGCTATACGGCGTGCGTCTTTCAGTTCACCATATATGCTAAACACTGCGGCGAGCGTGTTCTCGTCGTAGTCGCGAAGGATTTCAGCGGCATTCTTGCCTGCTCGCTGGTTCATTCTCATGTCGAGTGGTGAGTCGAAGCGGAATGAGAACCCGCGTGTCTCGTCGTCGAAGTGATGGCTTGATACGCCGAGGTCGGCTATTAGTCCATCGATGCCTTCGACACCGTAGTACATCATCCAGTTTTTCAAGTATCGGAAATTGCTTCTTACGAAATGGAAGCGACTGTCGTCAATGATATTCTTTTCTGCGTCTGCGTCTTGGTCGAAACTGTACAGATGCGCTCCCTGAGGCATTCTGCTCAGTATCTCGCGGCTATGACCGCCTCCGCCGAATGTTGCATCGACGTAAACACCCTCGTGAATGTTCAGCCCGTCAACACTCTCATCCAGCAGTACCGGAATATGATATGACTCTGCTTTGATTATCATTAAATTTCCTCACTTCCCTTTGTATCATTTCCCGACATCAGTGACTCCAGCTCTGCGCTGAATGTCTCTTCGTCCATCATTGTCTTTTCGAGTTCGTCGCCACTCCATACTTCAATCACGTCGCCCATGCCTACGAAGCGGATGGTCTGGTTAATGTTTGCCATCTTACGGTAAAGACCCGAGATGAGGAAGCGACCGCTTGAGTCGAGCGTGAGCACTTCTACACAGCTCATAAACTGGCGCATAATCATCTGGTGCTTGCCATTCCACACGTTCAGACGGCTGTTCAGCTCGTCGATACGCTGGTTCCAGACCGATTCAGGATACAACACAAGACACTTCTGGAACACGTCGCGCTTCATCACGATGCGTTCTTCACCGTTCGTCTGCAGCACCTTACGGAACTGCGCTGGGAGGAATGCCCTTCCCTTCGAATCGGTCTTAGCCTCTATGTTTCCTACGAATCTCATTTACTATCTCTCCTTACCTGAAGGTTTATGGTTGTCGGATATGGGGTATCGGCTTAATATCTAACCCAAAACCAATAGCCGAAAACCGTAATTTTCTTTTACGCTTCAAAGGTACAAAATAATTTTTACATACGCCCCACATTTCCCCACTTTTTTGCATTTTTTCTGCAAACTTTTTTCAATCTATTTCGTATAGTACACTTTTTTAGTGTGTTAAATAAAATGTGTTGTTAAACATAAAGTGGGGCGCCGTTCGTTATCCGTACCCCATTTTTCAATGAAACACGTTGGCAAAAAGCACTACTTACTTCGGTCGCGAGTATGCTCCGAACAATAGGCACAAAGTAGCAATAAAACATGCAAAATATAGTGCTCCGCGACTTGATGCTTATCTCAGCCCTTCACACCTGAGGTGTCACGCTTGTCACACCTCAGGTGTTACCACCCCTCACTCCTTAGGTGTGACGCCCGCAACATCTAAGGTGTGAAGGGCATGCATAATGGACGACTTTGGATAGTCTAATTAACAAACTCAAATGTAATAATATACATAAGCACCTCCCATTCGATTTCCGCATGCAAATATGAGCATTTCCACGAAAAATGTCCTGCTTTTTCAAGGATTTTTTATGTTTTTACCTCATACTATGCCCAAAAGCATTTTTAGTCCGACCCCCTTGGGGTCGAAGTAGAGAGTGAAGTGCTTGTTCTGCAGGTCTGCGACCCGCAGATACCAATGTATGACCTCTTTGAGGTCACTCAATAATGGTGGTTAGCGACCTCGGAGAGGTCGAACTTTGTTAACCGCAGTGTCGCAGACCTGCGGATGGCAATATCCTCCACCCCTTCGACCCCATCGGGGTCACACTAAAAAATCTGATGAACAATTCAGGTTAAAAGTATGTAAGCATTCGATGAATTACATATTGTAGCAGTTGTATAACTGTATTACCTTTG
>JAUNQM010000047.1 GCA_030536165.1 Prevotellaceae bacterium
ATTGTGTTCGATTTGCACTAACTTTGCAGCAAAATTAAGGATAATGCAAAAGAAACCTCCATTTATAGTATCGCTAATACCCATCGTAGCACTTATCATATTGATGTACTTCTCTGTCGATTTGTTCGGCAGCGACTCTTTATGCGGTGGAACTCAGATATGCATCCTCATGGCTGTAGCTGTATGCATAGGTATTTCGAGAGGCTTCTACAAGGTCAAGTGGCGCTTCTTTGAAGCTGGAATCAAGAAAAATCTTGGAGAAGCGGCTATACCAATAATGATTCTATTGATGATTGGTATGATGTCGGGCACATGGATGATAAGTGGAGTGGTGCCTACGTTCATCTATTATGGCGTGCAGATTATGTCGCCCAAATATTTCCTTCTATGCACTTGCATTGTGTGCGCTGTGATATCGGTCTTAAGCGGTAGCTCATGGACAACGATTGCAACGATTGGCATTGCTTTCCTCGGCATAGGCAATGCGCTGGGCATTTCAGAATGGTGGACGGCTGGCGCTATAATCTCTGGGGCATACTTCGGCGATAAGATTTCTCCACTCAGCGACACTACAGTACTTGCATCGTCGTCGGCTGGTGTTGACCTTTTCGTGCATATACGATACATGTTGGTAACGACTGTGCCGGCTTTTTGCATTGGTCTCATCATCTATGCTGCATACGGTTTTATCAATGGCGACGAAGCAACTATCCACATTGAGGAATATCTGAACGGACTTGATGCCAAGTTCAACATTTCGTTATGGACGATGATTGTTCCTCTGGCTACAGGTTTCTTAGTGTATCGCAAAGTGCCTTCGATTATAGCATTGTTTATTTCAGGTTTTCTTGGTGGTATCTGTGCGCTTATTATGCAACCAGACCTACTGTGTGAGATTGCTGCCGATGCAGAACTTTCGCGACCTATGTCGCTCATCAAAGGTGTAATGCAGACGATGTTCGGCCCTACATCACTTGAAATGAATACGCCTGCTCTTACCGACCTTGTCAGCACCAATGGCATGTCGGGCATACTGGATACTATTTGGCTCATCCTTTGCGCAATGACGTTTGGCGGTGCAATGATGGCAAGCGGTATGATTGACAGCATAGCAAGCTTTATAATTAAAGGTGTGAGAAACAGATTTACCCTTGTTTCTTCGACCGTTACAAACGGTGTCATAATGAACCTAACTGCCAGCGATCAGTATTTATCAATACTTCTGACGAATAATCTTTTCGGTGAAGTCTATAAAAGGAACGGATATGAAAACCGTCTGCTTTCGCGCTCTACAGAGGATTCAGCAACTGTGACCTCTGTGCTGATTCCGTGGAATTCATGTGGTATGACACAAAGCACAGTGCTGGGTGTGCCTACCATAGTCTATCTGCCGTTCTGTTTCTTCAACTACCTAAGCCCGCTGATGAGTATTATCGTGGCAGCAATAGGGTATAAGATAAAGAAAGTAAAACCGTAAAACCGCATAACCGAACAACCATAAATTCTCAATCTATAACCATGAAAAAAAGTTTATTTATAGCATTATTAATCATTGCTTCGTCAGCATTTGCACAGAAGCAGGTCATTTCGTTAGAGAGCAAAAATGTCACATGGCAAGTCCTTCCACAAGATGATGTTAAGTCGAGTGGACTTCAAATCTCAAAACCTAACTTCAGACTTCAGGGTGGGGTAGAGGGAGTTGTTCCTGGTACAGTCTTCACCGCCTACGTTGCAACTGGTAAAGAGAAAGACCCGAACTTCGGCAATAACATTCTTGAGGTTGACGAGACTTATTATAATCGTCCGTTTTGGTATCGAACAGATTTCCTTCTTCCTTCGTCGCTGAAGAAAGACCAGCACGTTTGGCTTTGCTTCAACAACACCAACAGATACGCTGACTTCTACTTCAACGGCCATAAGGTTTCTGGTACAGCAACATCTACAAAAGACATCAACGGCCACATGATGCGTTCACGATTCGATGTGACACAGTATGCAAGGAAAGGTCAGAGGAATTCCATAGCAGTACTTATCTACGATGCGGACTTAATGAAGACACGCCATTCGAAGGACAATTTCTCTAATTCCGCATCACCTACTTATCTTCCTTCTGCAGGATGGGATTGGATGCCATACGTGCCTGGGCGTCTTGCTGGAATCACAGGAAAGTGCTTTGTCGAAATCACCGGTGGCGTTACTCTTGTTGACCCGTGGATACAGACAGACCTTCCAACACTCGATCATGCAGACGTACATATCTCAGCTGGGATTAAAAACTCCGATAAGACTGCGAAACTTATGACCGTCAATGGCATCATACAGCCAGGAAATATTCAATTTAAGAAATCCATACGCATTCCTGCCAACACAACATCAGAGATAACAATCAATAAGAATGACGCTCCGTCACTTGCTATCGACAATCCACGACTTTGGTGGCCTAACGGATATGGCGAGCCTAACCTTTATAAATGTAAACTCACCGTCACTACAGACGAAGGCATCTCGGACGAGAAAGAAATAACATTTGGCATCAAACGCTACGAATATCAATACATCGAAAACAAAGCCCACATGCCTGTGCTTACGCTTTTCATCAATGGGCAGAAACTGTTTCTTAAAGGTGGCTCATGGGGTATGTCGGAATACATGCTTCGTTGTCATGATGAAGAATATGAGAAGAAGATACGTCTGCATCGCGACATGAACTTCAATATGATTCGTTCATGGACGGGATGCGTCACTGATGATGAATTCTATGACTATTGCGACAAGTATGGCATCATGGTATGGAATGATTTCTGGCTGCATAATGCCGATGGTCCTGTTGTAGAGACCGAAGCGTTCAAGGCTAATGCGCTTGACCGAGTGCGTCGAACAAGAAATCATCCAAGTATTGCTCTTTGGGTTGGCGCAAATGAGACTCACCCAGTTGATTCTATTGATGCTTATCTTCGCGAAATGTGTGTGCGTGAAGATGGACGACTCTACAAGGGATGCTCAAATCAAGACGGACTCTCAGGCAGCGGTGGATGGGGCAACCGTCCTCCACGCTACCATTTTGAATGCTGCGAGACTGGTTTACTCATGATACATTATCCATACGGACCAGACTATGGCTATGGACTTCGTTCGGAACTCGGCATGGGAACGATGCCTAACTATGAAAGCGTCATAAAGTTCATACCGAAAGAAGACATTTGGCCTCTGCCTCCAGATGATACCTTACGCGCAGATAATAATAATGTATGGAACACTCATTATTTCGGGCGTAATGGTCTGTCGGCAGAAGCTCCGTATTATAAGGCAACGGTAAATAGCTCATTCGGTGACTCGGAAAACCTTGAAGAGTTCTGCGAGAAGGCACAGTATGTCAATATCGAGGGTATGAGGGGCATGTTCGAGGCATGGGAAGATAAACTTAATTGCGATGCCTCTGGCGTTCTTATATGGATGAGTCAGAGTGCTTTCCCTTCAACGCTATGGCAGACATACGACTACTATTACGACGCAACAGGTTCTTATTGGGGCGCAAAGCAATCGTGCGAGCCTGTGCATATTATGTGGAACGTTTCTAACAATAGCGTGAAGGTAATCAACACTTCGCCAAACGACTTGAAGAATGTGCATGCAAAGGCAACTGTCTATAACCTTGACGGAAGTATTGTCGAGAGTCTATGCCGCGACACAAATCTTTATGTCCGCTCAGCTGATAAGGAAGAAGCATTCGTCATACCATTCCCGCAGCGCAACGTTGCCTTAGGATGCACAGTGACATCATCATCGCAAAAAGACTATAACCCTGCTAAAGCATTGACCGATGGCAAGTCGCACACACGATGGGAAAGTGAGGTATCTGACCCTCAGTGGATTTGTGTTGACCTCGGCGAGGTAAAGAATATTAATATGGTGCAGCTTTATTGGGAGTTTGCTCGCGCACGCGAATATAATATAGATGTATCTATAGATGGGCAAGACTGGAAGACAGTCTATAAAAACAATGATTGCAAGGGCGGCTTGGAGAGAATAGAGTTTGCACCTGTAGATGCACGTTATGTGCGTATGATAGGAATAAGCCGTGCAACATACTATGCGTATTCGCTATATGAAATGAATGTGTTTGAGACTGTGCCACACGATGGACTTGACCTCACTAATGTGAATTTCCTCAAGCTGGAACTTACCGACGCCAACGGGAAGTTGCTCAGCCAGAACCTATATTGGCGCAACGGATATGCTGAGATGGACTATCGTGATATAAACAAACTTCCAAAAGTTGCCTTAACTACAAATATAGTTAGCCGAAATGCTAATGAAGGTAAAGTCGTGGTCAGAATAAAGAATGACAGTTCGACCATCTGTTTTGGCTCTCGTTTGCGCATGGTTGACGACAAGGGTGAACGAATCCTGCCTCTTATTATGGACGACAATTATTTCACTCTGCTTCCAGGGGAGGAAAAGACCGTCACCATCTCAACTCCCGATGTAGATGCCCACGTGCTTATCAAACAGTATGGGCAGAAGGAGAGGGAGATAGAATAGATTAGGATAAATGAAAAAAGCGAAGCCGTTTGTGACTTCGCTTTTTTTATATAGAGAGATATTATGCTTTTATTCTGCTACAGCAGCGACTCCTGGAAGCACCTTGCCTTCGATAGCTTCGAGGAGGGCGCCACCACCTGTTGAGATGTAAGAAACCTTGTCGCCCATGCCGAACTTGTTGATGCAAGCCACTGAGTCACCACCACCGATGAGTGAGAATGCTCCGTTGGCTGTTGCTACTGCAATAGCATCTGCTACGGCTTTGCTACCATCTGTGAAGTTGTCGAACTCGAATACTCCGGCAGGACCATTCCAAAGGATAGTCTTGGCAGTCTCGATAACTGCGGCAAACTTCTTGCGAGTCTCAGGACCAGCGTCGAGTCCTTCCCATCCTTCAGGAATTTCGTTAGCCTTGCATACCATGCGGTTGCAGTCGTTGCTGAAGTCGTCGCCGCATACGCAGTCTTCTGCAAGTACGAGGTTCACGCCCTTTTCCTTAGCCATCTTCTGGATGTCGAGTGCAAGTTCGAGCTTGTCTTCTTCGCAAAGTGATGAACCTATCTTGCCACCGTTAGCCTTCATGAAAGTGTAGGTCATACCGCCGCAGAGGATGAGGTTGTCAACCTTGTCCATAAGGTTTTCGATGATACCAATCTTTGTAGAAACCTTTGAGCCACCCATAATTGCTGTGAATGGGCGAACTACATTCTTGAGTATGTTGTCAACAGCCTGAACTTCTTTCTGCATAAGCAGACCGAGCATCTTGTTATCAGCGTCGAAATAGTCAGCGATGACAGCTGTAGATGCGTGCTTGCGGTGAGCTGTACCGAAAGCGTCGTTTACGTAGCAATCTGCATAAGAAGCAAGTGTCTTTGCAAATTCCTTCTGGCTTGCCTTCATTGCTTTCTTTGCCTCTTCGTAAGCTGGGTCTTCCTTGTCGATGCCTACTGGCTTGCCTTCTTCTTCAGGATAGAAGCGAAGGTTTTCGAGTAAAAGTACTTCACCTGGCTTAAGAGCATCGGCCTGAGCCTTTGCCTTTGCACAGTCGTCGCAGAACTGAACTGGAGTTGCGAGTGCATTGCTTACTACGTCAACAATCTGCGAAAGTGACATTTTTGCATTTACCTTGCCTTTTGGTTTGCCCATGTGCGACATGACGATAAGGCTTCCACCACCTTCGAGGATAGCTTTAAGGGTTGGCACTGCACCACGAATACGAGTGTCGTCTGTGATTTTTCCGTTTTCATCCAATGGAACATTGAAATCTACGCGTACGATAGCTTTCTTTCCTGAGAAATTGTAATCTTGAAATTTCATATTTTTATCAATTAATAAATGAATATTAGATTTTGATTGCAAAGATATAAAAAAATATTGATTGCAAAATATATTTGCCTTATTTTTTTAGTCGGAACCTGATATGATGATATATAGCAAGAATCAGATATGCAACAAGGAATACGTATCCGATTAGATGCAGGGTCATGACCGAGAAGAAAATGTAATTGAAAATACACACTGCAGACAGTCCTATGAGGTATTGGAACGCTTCAAACGACTGTAGCTGTCGGCATACATCGTCGAGTGTTGCAATAGCGAGAATGAACATAATCCACACAAACACGAGGAAGGTGCAAAGTAACGTTGGGGTCACAAATGGATTCAGGGTAGGGTGGTAGTAGAATTCTTGCCAATCATCGGGTGTGAACTTCTGTATTGATGCATATAGCGTTGCCGATATTGCTACGGTCAATGCGAGTGCTGTTGGGTAGAACGATTTGATATCGTTGAAATGAACGATGTATGCTCTCTTCTTTATAATTCGTATGATTGCGTATGAGCCTGCAACTAAAAAGACAACGATGCAGAAGATGAGTAAGTGAATATTGGAAAAGATATCGATGAATTGCGATATAGGGTCATCTGGCACAACGCCTTTATGAAGTTCAGACTCATGTATCCACCCGACGTAATATTCATTTCCAGCAATTTTTACCCATAGGCTGTCAATGCTATCGTTTGGCAATGTGCGAAAGTCTGCTACCACAATAGGCTCATCCTTGTATAGGCTGAATGAATCGACTATCAATCCTTGCAGACATTCTTCTGGTTCTTGGCTGATGAAATTCAATGAATCTGCCGTGATGATGAAGTTGTAGTTTATGCCATAGTGCTTCTTACCCACGAAGGTGATTGAGTCTTTCTGGGCATCGGTAAGGGTTGAGTCGTTGAGCGTAATCCTCCAGTCAGTGCTATTGTAGCACGAACTGGATGCTATCGTCAAGGCAATACACACGACGAATAACCAAAGTGCTTTTAAGCTCTTACTCTTCAGCATAAATATTCATTTGACAATTTTTGCAATCGAACTCAAGTCGGAACCTGCGTCTGTCAGCAGATTCTAAGAATAGGGTAGGGCAGGCATGTGAACCTTGCTTGTGACACATTCCAAGCGACCATCGTATGCAGTGCTTGCATTGCATTATTAGCTTTTCACCGTTTGGCTCAACTGACTCAAAGGCTGGCTCTACACTTTTTACGCCTTGATTCAAGTAGAAATTGCGTGCTATTTCGTTGCTTACATTCGAGAGATATGAAAGCTCAGGAGTTAAGTAAGTCGAATCTGTTTTCTCTTGTAATCCATTTTGCTGGTTGGCTTGTCTAAGAGCTTGATTAGGAGCCTTCTCTGTCACCGTACAACCATTTAATGCGTCGCATGTTCTGCGTCTGAGGTCGGAGAGCAAACTTGATGGTATAAACCAGTCGTCTTTCATCTCGACTTTGAAGTCACGACACTCATAAATGGTATTTCCAAGTTTCAGCAACTGCATACGTATATTAGGATATTGTGGCAGCCTTGCTCTTTCCTTCTTGCATTCTATGGTTTCGGTTGCAGTATGACCTGATTCATCAATCATTGTCAGAGAGAAACCTTTCTCTGTTTCAGCGAAGACCATATCCACCAAAACTTTTCTCTTTGTTATAGCTGATGCAAGAATACGTTGGAACTCGGCATCATTGTTGCGATATAGCCTTGCACCTTCGTATATTCCCATTGGCATTTTGTGAGGATATATTCTGTTGCCTTCCACTTTATTAGCACGGAATCCTTCAAGTATTCCATTCTCGTTGATAAAGCATAGTCCATCTCCATTTGCGAATGAAGCAATGCCTGCCACATTGAAAGAATTTCTGCGTATTTCCTTAACGTCGCCTACGTATTCTCCCTTTGATTTAGGTGTGTTGAAATCGGCAACCTTGTCGGCCCTGCCGTAGAGAAAATAATTTGTATAACCGCGGTTGAACGTCTTGTTGAGGTTTGGCGTAAATTCGTATGTGCACCTGCCGTATGACGCTCTCTCCAGTCCTTCACAGTGTTCTATTATGCTATTTAACTTCTGACTGTAGGCCGCCGTGACGTTTTTCACGTAATCAGCATCTTTTAGCCTTCCTTCTATCTTGAACGAAACAGCACCTGCCTTTATCAATTCTTCAAGGTTTTCAATTCTGTTCATGTCTTTTAGTGAAAGAAGGTATTTGTCTTTCTCCAGAAGTCTTCCGTCTCCGTCTGTCAGATTATACTGCATGCGACAGAACTGTGCACATTCGCCTCTGTTGGCGCTTCTGTTAAAGCAATACTGCGAAGCATAACATTGCCCTGAGTATGAAACGCAGAGGGCACCATGCACAAACACTTCGAGTTCAATGTCTGGTACGGCTTTGTGAATTGCTGATATTTCGGCAAGCGACAATTCTCTTGCAAGTACAACACGTGTGAAGCCAAGACTCTTGAGCCATGCCACTTTCTCTGGTGTACGGATGTCCATCTGGGTACTTGCATGCAATGGCGGGCAGTCAATCTCTTTCGACAGTTCCACGAGTGCCATATCTTGAACGAGTATGGCATCTACATTTGCGTTTTTAAGTTCAGTCATCATGTCGATGGCTTCGTCTATTTCATCGTCATAGAGAATAGTATTGACGGTCACATACACTTTCGCACCAAATTGATGAGCATACTCGGTGAGTTCTCTGATGTCCTCCATTGAATTACCTGCAGCAGTCCTTGCCCCATGCTTTGGAGCACCAATATAAACAGCGTCAGCCCCATTGTCTATAGCCGCCTTACCACATTCTATGTTCTTTGCAGGTGATAATAGTTCTATCTTTTTCATATTGTGAGTTTCCTAATTTCCTGAATTCCTAACTCCTTCTAATTTCTCTGAAAGTTCTTCCCATGTCTCCATCTCTTTATCGAGGGCAGACTTAACCGTAGCATACTCACTACAAAGTTCTATCTGCTGCGCTCCTTCAGGAGTACATAGTATGGCGTCGAGTTCCTTCAGCCTTGATTCCATTTCTTCAATTCGCTTTTCACTCTCCTTGATTTGCTTCTCAAAGCGTGATATCTTCTTGTTCAGTTCCTTGCGCTCTTGATATGAAATCGTTGCAGAATTATTGCTTGAACCATTTGAGTTACTTGTCGTCGGCTTTGCAGCTTGGCTCGTCAAAGAGCCATTAGCGCTGCTTGCTGCCAGCTCATTGAGCGATGAGATATTCTTTGTCCGCAAGAAGTCATAGATACCTCCTATATGCTCACGAACCTTGCCACCGCCAAACTCAAACACTTTCGTCACAAGCCCGTCAAGGAATTCTCTGTCATGGCTGACCACTATCACGGTACCATCGAAAGCCTGTATTGCATTCTTCAGCACGTCTTTCGAATCCATATCGAGGTGGTTTGTTGGCTCATCGAGAATAAGGAAGTTTACTGGTTCAAGCAGCAACTTTATCATGGCAAGACGACTCCTTTCTCCACCGCTCAGCACCTTTACCTTCTTGTCTGAAGCCTCGCCGCCAAACATGAATGCACCAAGAATGTCTTTTATTCTCAGACGTATTTCGCCTTTTGCCACATTGTCGATTGTCTCAAATACAGTAAGGTTTTCGTCAAGCAATTGCGCTTGATTCTGGGCAAAGTAACCTATCTTTACGTTGTAGCCGAGTTTTAGATTGCCATCGAAAGGTATCTGATTCATAATGCACTTCACCAGAGTGGTCTTACCTTCGCCGTTTTTACCCACAAACGCAACCTTCTCTCCACGCTTTATGGTGAGGTTTACGTCTCCAAAAACAAGACGGTCGTATGTCTTTGCTACGTCTTCGCAAATAAGCGGATAGTCGCCGCTCCTCATTGCAGGAGGGAATTTAAGGTTAAGTTTGCGATTATCTACAGCATCGATTTCAATCGGAACTATCTTTGCCAACTGCTTAATCTTGCTCTGCACCTGAACAGCTTTCGTTGCCTGATAGCGGAATCTTTCTATAAAAGCTTTTGTGTCGGCAATCTCCTTTTGCTGATTTTCGTAGGCTCTTAATTGCTGCTCACGACGTTCTGCTCGCAGCACGACATACTCGTCGTACTTCACCTTGTAGTCGATAATCTTTCCACAGCTTATCTCTAACGTGCGGTTTGTCACATTATTTATAAACGCACGGTCGTGGCTGACAATCATCACAGCTTTGGAACTTTGCGCAAGGAACTGCTCGAGCCATTGAATACTCTCTATGTCGAGATGGTTGGTAGGCTCATCCAAAAGTAATACATCTGGGTGCTTGAGCAGAATCTTTGCCAACTCGATTCTCATTCGCCATCCGCCCGAAAACTCTTTCGTTGGCCTGTCGAGGTCTGCCTGGGTAAAGCCAAGTCCCGTAAGAGTTCGCTCCATTTCAGCCTCATAACCTTCTGCCCCCATCATCATATATTGTTCCTGCAAGGTCGTAAAACGCTGCACAAGTTGCAGATAATCCTCGCTTTCATAGTCTGTACGCTCTTGAAGTTGCTTGTTTAGCAACTCCACTTTTTTTGCCATCTGCTCTATATTGCTGAAAGCCTTGCGAGTCTCGTTGCGCACAGTTGTCTCGTCTTGAAGCCTCATCACTTGTGGCAGATAACCGACAGTCTCGTCTGCCGACATGCTTACAGAACCACTTGTAGGCTGTTGCATTCCGGCAATAATCTTCATCAGCGTAGATTTCCCCACGCCGTTCTTTCCCACAAGAGCTATACGGTCTTTGTTGTTCACCGAAAAACTTGCATCGCTGAATAACGGTTTTATGCTAAACTCAACTTTTAGATTCTCGACAGTTACCATACATTCACTTAAGTTTGCAGGTTTGCTATTGTACCCCCGCTTTATTTGAGAGTAGGTGAGGGTCGTCTTTTTCCGACTGCGAAGTTACTGCTTTTTTATGGAATATGCAAATATCATTTCATTTAACGCTATAATTCAAAAAACAATCTTATTAACTTCCGCGAAAATAACTGGATGAATAACCAAAAACATCTATATAAATGAGGTCTGTTTTCTATATTATTAGTGCCAAAAATCTATATTATCCCCCCCGAATATCTATATTATTTTTTGTGGGCCCACTGGGAAAAACCTGTGTTATGATAATCACACGATACGCATAGGTATGACTGCTTTTCCTTTTACCTCAAACAATTTATTACCATATCGGTATCCCCTCCCCTCGTCATTGACTATTGTCTTCCTCTGTCGCGACTGACATTCTGTCTTCCTCCTTCGCACCTCGGCAATTCGAACAAGTTCGATTGCTCTCGGTTTGGCGTCGGTTCGGGATAGCCAAAGTAAACTTTGTCTCTCCTCTCGCTGCTCCATCGGTTGCGGGCTTGACCCGCAATCTCCTACGTTACGAGGAGTACTGTACTAAACGATGGAGATCCTGAATCAAGTTCAGAATGACGTAGGT
>JAUNQM010000300.1 GCA_030536165.1 Prevotellaceae bacterium
CACCACCTATAGGCATTCCGCCGCCCATTGGCATACCCATCATACCGCCACCCATGCGGCGAGCATTCTTCATAGCCTCACGTGCCTGCTTGTCGCCGAAGATGTTGAAGCGATATACAACATGGAGCATTGCGTAGCTGTTGACCGAGTTGTACTGCGTATCCTGACGCATCATAGCGTTGATGGTGCGTGAGATGCTACTCTGCTGGTGAAGGATATCGTAGAACTGAAGCATCACTGTAAGCGGTTTACCTGTGAGGAAACCTTGTGATATCTGTGCGTTCCAGATGAGTTCATTAGTGTTCATCGAAGCGTCGTTATAGCCACGGCGTGAGTTCATGTTCATTGATGTGTTGAGCTGCATGCCCCAAGGGAGGTCAACATTTATTGTACCTCCGTAAGAGAACTGCCATGTGTCGAGGTTGCTCTGTGTCTGAAGGAGGTTGTTACTATGCGTGTAGTTGAGTGTTCCGTTGAGTTCAACTTCAAGCCAGTCATTGCGGTAGCTACCTGCAAGACGTTCCATAATACCCGTGGTGCGTGTAGTGTTCTTCTGCGAGTCAGACATTCTATCGACTGATACGTAGCCAACGCTATTGTCGTAAGAGAAGTTGGTGAATGTGTTCACGTTCCAAATTCCAAGACTGTCGATTGAAGTGTTGAACATGAAACCGCCGTTTGCATTCCAGTTACCGTTGATATTCTCAGGGCGAGAGATGCGTCCACCTGTCTCTGGGTTATACGTCACCATATTCGAGATGCTGTTTGCCGTTGTGGTGAATCGAAGGTTTGCCATGATGGCACGTGAATGACTCGTGAGGTAGTTGTTGTAGTAGAGGTTGAAGTTCTGCGAGTAAGAAGGCTTCAATCCTGGGTTACCCTTTGATATGTTGAGTGGGTCGCTGTCGTCGGTGATGTCGAGGAGTTGGCTCATTGAAGGTTCAGAACTGTTGCCACGATACTGTATGCGCAGCTGGCTGACACGTGAGAAGCGGTATCGGAAGTTTACTTGTGGCGACCAGTTGAATACGTTGCGCACGGTATCGACCTTCATGCCAAGATAGTCCTGCTTGTAGTGTGAGTTCTGCGGAGTAAACGTGAATCCGAAGTCGAGATTGTAGTTCTCGCGTATGACGCGTGTCATAATGCGGAAAGTATGAATGTTGTTCGTGTACTCCGTATATCGGCTGAGGTCTTTGCTGAGATATTGCTCATCGGTTGGGTTGCCTGGAATAAAGCTGGCAAAGTATTCGTCCCATCCACGATATTTAGGATCAAGAAGTGTGAAGTCACCGAGCGTACTGTAGTCGTATGTCGAACGCTCGCTCTTCTGATAACGTTTTGTGTAGTTATAGCTGAACTGGAGGAACGCTGCCCTGAAGATTGGCTCGCTATAAGTAAAACCGATGCTGTAGCTCCAGTTGTCTGTTGGTGTCAGGTTCCATCGGTTCTTGCTATAGGCTGAGTCGTTGAGGAGCTGATAGAGGTTTACATTTGAAGCCGAGAAGTTCTTGCTGTCACTGCTGCCAGATGAACCTTCAAGGAGTACGGTGAAGTTGCGTCCATTGCTACCTATCTTGCGGTTGAACTGCAACGTACCATTGATGCTCTTGTTGTCGCTGTAAGTAATGGTGCGGCTGATGTTATCATTGACGATGATGCCCTGAGCAATCAACTGCTTCTTCATTATACTGTCGAGTGGGTCAGAGACATACTTGAATGGGTCAGCATTGTATGTACCCGACATATTTGACTGGCGACCGTCGTTGTCGGAATATGAGAATGACGGACGGAAGAGCAAGTTAGTCATCGTGTCTGGTGTCCATTCCAGTCGTGCCTGACCATTCCATGAGTTGCCGCGAGTAAAGTTCTTGTTGTTGCTGTTTGAGAAGGAACTTGTGGTTGAGCCTACAAAGCTTTCTGAAGAATTGATAGTGCGGGCATCACCATCGTTGTGGCGGTATCTCACGCTTCCGTCTATCTTGAGTTTGTCCTTAGCCTCATAGTTTACGTTAACGGCAGCATCCTTCGATGAGTTGTCACCATTGCGACCACCACCAAAACGACCGCCTCGGCCACCGAAGCCCATGTCATTGGTGTTGTTCATGCCGCCCATGCCCATGATGCGAATCTTATCCTTGAACACGGCACCCATCAGTCGCTCTGCGTATCTGTCCTGTGTACCCACTGCAAGGTCGATATTTCCGAAGTAACCCTTGTTCATGCCAGCCTTCATGCCAATGTCGAGCACAGTCGATTCATCGCCATCGTCGATACCAGTGATACGTGCAAGGTCGCTTTTCTCATCGTAAGCCTTAATGCGTTCAACTACAGATGTAGGGATGTTCTTCAGTGCTGTCTTGGTATCGCCAGTCATGAATTCCTTACCCTCAACGTAAATCTTCTTGACCTCCTTACCATTGATTTTCACATTGCCTTCGTCGTCAACCTCTGCACCAGGTATGCGCTTCACCAGTTCTTCTACAACCGAGCCTTCTGGTGTGCGATATGCAGACGCATTATAAATAAAGGTATCTTCCTTTGTGATTACTTTCTTTGCCTGACCAGTAACCTCTGCCCCCTTGAGGAGGATAGAGTTCTGAGCAAGTGTGATTGTGCCAAGCGGAATATTGCTGCTTGCCATTGTCACTTTGCGAGTGTAAGGTTTGTAACCGACATACGACACCTTAATAATATAGGTACCGGCTTTCGACACCTTCAGATTGAATGCGCCGTTCAAGTCGGTTGTTGTGCCGTTGATGTAAGTACTGTCTGTCTTAAGTAATGCTACTGTAGCCTGTATGACTCC
>JAUNQM010000301.1 GCA_030536165.1 Prevotellaceae bacterium
CCTTCGACCCTATCGGGGTCGCACTAAAAAATCTAATGACCGATTCGGGATAAATAAAAAAGCGGCAGCCATTTCTCATACCATTGGAGATCCTGAATCAAGTTCAGGATGACGGTATAGGGGAGATGGTTGCCGCTTTACAGTTCCCTCCAACTCCCCCAGTAGGGGGAGAGAGTGGGTTTGAGTTCCCTTCCTACGGGGGAGGGGCTATTATTATTTACCGAGGATGATTGACGCCGTGGCTGTGATATCAGATACCGTTATCTCACCATCGCCGTCAACATCAGCATTATTCAAGTTGAATGGTGATGGTGTGCTGCCGAGGATGTAAGATGCGATTGTTGTGATGTCGGAAACATCGACAGTGCCGTCTTCGTTAGCATCGCCCTTGAGGCCTGCAGGCTCGCTTGCGCCAAAGAGATAGATATCAGTGATGTAAGCTGAACTACCTCCTGCTACTTGCTTTACGCGTACAAACACCTTATCAGTGCCATTATATGCACGTTCTACGCGTGTCCAGTTACGACCTACATTTGGCGTCATGATGCAGTCAACAGTATCCCATCCATCAACGTCTGTTGTGTCGGTGCTGACTGCGATCTCGAATGTATGTTGCGAAACAATGCTACTTGTCTCTGATGGTTTCTGTCCGTTACCAACAATAACGAATACGTTGAATGGTGCCTGGAATGCCTTTACTGTCTCGATGCTTGCGTTTGCAGACTCACCATCGGCCTTGCCACCGAACTGGATGCAACCAGAGGTAAGGAGTCCATCGCTATTGTCGATGTCGTCAACAAGCCATGCGTTGTATGCTGCAGAGTTTGCGAGGTCGTAGGTTGCGCTCATCTTGAGCCAGTCCATAACCTGTCCGTAAGACTTCAACTGCCAATCAGCGTTGAGTGAATCCTGAATTTCTGCGCCTTCGGCAAGCTTTGGTCCTTGTGTCTCAGGTGTGTTGAGCATCTTGACGATTTCGCCTGTCTCTGGGTCAACGTCTTCAATATACATTGAGCGTGCTGACTTGCGCCATGAGAAGAAGTAGTTGGTAGATGTGCTACCTGCGTTCCAGTCGGCAGAGCTTGCATTCATGTGGGTGAGGACTTTGCGTCGAGGAGTGGTGACGTTAGCCTTGACTGTAGCCTTCGCAGCTTCAGAAGTGACGCGAAGTGAACTTGTAGTGAATGCGTAGATGGTCTTAGGCTCTGGAGTGTAGAAGATTTGCACCGGTTCGTTATAGACAGATGAAACAGTAATGTCGCGTTCGCCTGTGTAGTTGTAATAAACCGTGATTTCCTCACCATCTACAGGTTCTACGTTAGGGTCGAAGGTAACGAGTGTAGCATTGCCTTCGCCCAGTTCTAGAACATTGATTGACGGTACTGGAAGCTGGTCGAGCATTACCACGTCGGCAGAAGATGTTGCACTGAGAAGGTAACCTTCGCCAAGTGCGATAGCCTTGATGGTGCAGTCGGTAGTAACTGTGAAAGGCTCGGTATAGAGTGTGCTTTCGAGCGTTGGCTCTGTGCCGTCGATAGTGTAATAGATTGCAGCGTTTACCACATCGTCATAGAAAGCAATTGTTGCCATACGGTTGCCATTGCCTACGATAATCTGTGGAGCAGGTGTCGGTGTGATGTCCTGCTTTGAATTCTTTACGATGTTGATGGCATTTTCAAGAATTGCAGCACTCTCCTCTGGTATATCTACGATGCTTTCAGCTGTGTAAGGCAGATAGAGGTAGCCATTGTGGTCCATGTTGTGAGAGTGAGAGAATACGACTGTGCTATCCTCAAGGTCAACGAGCCATACAGGGTCGTTGGCGAAGTTTCCGGCAAGTTCCACGCCCACAGGCATAGTTTCGTTAGTGAGTGGGAATCCGTTGATTTCCTCGTCGATTGTGATATTCTTTGTGAGCCCTGCGTAATCGTCACGTATAACTGCCACTTCGCTTAAGGCTTCCTTTTCAGCCCCATAGCCCCAAGGACTATACATTGCTGCGTTGAAGTTGAGAGTTGGCACCCATGGAATTACGCTCTTGAGGTAATCAGCATTCTCCTCGTTTGCTTCAAGTTCTGGGTCGATAGCGATAAAGTCGTACTTGCGCAATGTTGCTGTGTCAGGTTTTGACTCGGCGATATTGATGAGTTCGATGTCGTTAGTGCCGAGTGCAAGGAGCTGATCCTTCACAGCACTTGGTTCGCCTGTGTAGATGTAGCCGAACTTGTTGCGTGTGACGGTGATTTCAAGTGTAGGTGCGTTTTCGTTGCCGATACCTGCAAGATAACCGCCGGCATTGGCATTTGCGAATACGAAATAGATGTGCCCCTGCTTTGAAAGTTCAATCACAGCCTCGGTAACATCGATGCTACGAGTAACGGCTGTAGTGGTAAGGTCGTTGTAAGTAACAAGGTTTGTACCTATCTCTGGTGAGAGGGTCAGAGCGTCAGGGTTGTCGAAATCGATTGAGAAGTCGGCAGGCAGATAGTTGATGCTTGTCAGACGCTTTGTCTTGCTTCCAGCCTTAATGTTGAATGTGAATGTCGCTTTCGATACTACAGTTCCTTCTGGAATCTCGAAAGTGTAATAGGTGTAAGCCTGACCAGCCCATGCCTGGTCGCCCCAGTTGTTGTAGTAGTGAGTATCCTGATCAAGGAACACACCTGGCTCGTTAGATCCGCCCTGGACGGAAATGATATGCGCGAGAGTCGCGTTGAACGTCTCTTCGGCATAGATGTTTGCAGAAGTCAATCCGCAGAACACCAAGATAAGAAATAGAATTTTTTTCATAATTGTAAATTGTAA
>JAUNQM010000048.1 GCA_030536165.1 Prevotellaceae bacterium
AAGTTTCAAGGTTCCTTACTCAGTCCTGCCAGGATAAGCCTCAATAGCTTTCTGGAGTACGAATAATGCTCGTGTCAGGTCTTCCTTTTTCAGCACGTATGCGATACGAACTTGATTTCGACCTGCGCCTGGAGTGGTGTAGAAACCCGATGCAGGAGCCATCATGACGGTCTCGCCTTCATAGTTGAATTCGCTGAGACACCATGCACAGAACTTCTCGCTGTCATCGACAGGAAGCTGTGCGACGGTGTAGAAAGCGCCCATAGGAATTGGGGAATAGACACCAGGAATACGGTTTAGTCCGTCGATAAGGCATTTGCGTCGCTCCACGTATTCATCGTAAACGTCGCGCGAATATTCTTCAGGTGCGTCGAGTGATGCCTCGGCAGCAATCTGTCCGATAAGCGGAGGAGACAGACGTGCTTGGCAGAACTTCATCACAGCCTTGCGCACTTCTACGTTTTTTGTTATCAAAGCACCGATACGTATGCCACACTCTGAATAGCGTTTTGACACAGAGTCGATGAGCACAACATTATTTTGTATGCCTTCAAGATGACACGCGCTGATGTAAGGGCTGCCCGTGTATATGAACTCGCGATAGACTTCGTCGGAGAAAAGATAGAGGTCGTACTTCTTCACGAGGTCGCGTATCTGGTTCATCTCGCGGCGTGTGTAGAGGTAGCCAGTAGGGTTATTTGGGTTACATATAAGTATCGCGCGCGTGTGTTCATTAATGAGTTCTTCAAACTTCTCAACCTTAGGCAGCGAGAAACCCTCGTCGATGGTGGTCGCTATTGTGCGAATCTTCGCGCCGCAGGATATGGCAAACGCCATGTAGTTGGCGTAAGCAGGTTCCGGCACAATGATTTCATCGCCTGGGTTCAGACACGAAAGGAATGCAAAGAGCACGGCTTCGCTACCGCCGGAAGTGATGATGATGTCGTCGGCGGTGACGTTGATGTTGTACTTTTTGTAGTATTCCGTCAGACGTTCGCGATAGTGCTTATACCCCTGTGATGGGCTATATTCCAGCACTTTCAAGTCTATGTTGTGGATGGCATCAATCGCGACTTGCGGAGTCGGCAGGTCAGGCTGACCGATGTTCAGGTGATAGACTTTGATGCCTCTTTCCTTTGCTGCGTTTGCCAGAGGTGCGAGTTTCCTGATAGGAGACTCGGGCATTTCCATTCCGCGTATTGATATCTTTGGCATATTATTAGTGTGTGTATAGTTGCTATAGTCTTTTATAGTTGCGATAGGGTGGGTCTATGATAGTGGTTCGAAACCGTCTTCGCCTGCAACTGGCTCAATAGGTTCAGTTTCTTCAACTAGAGGCTTTAATGCCTTAGGCTTGAGTTCTTCGCCTTTAGCAATCACGTCGAGGATGTTGGTCTCTGTAATTGAGGCAACGACATAGTCGATGATTGAGCCTTTCATAATCTCCTCTGTGTTGCGGAATGCGCCTTGAGTAGATGGAGCCTGAACGAGATAGTTGATGTTTGTGCGCTTCTCCTTGCCACTCTTTTCGTCAGGGACAATCATCTGAATCTTTACCTTATACCATTTATCTGCTGTTGGGTCTTCGTCGAAGAAGACTTCTTTGTAGCTTGCAATCTTCAGTGCTTCAACGTTGAGCTCGCCAGTGACGTATGCGCTGACCTCTTCGATGAGCGTTGTCTCTGCCTCTGCGAAGTTGAATGCATCTACAACGTAATCTTCTTTCACGGACTTAGTCAGACCGTCTTCCATTGGTTTCTCACTCTTTACTTTTCCTTCAAACCATGTTGATGTTTTACAATTTAATGCCATAGTGTTCTTATATTATTAATGTGTTTACTAATAAATTCTTTCTCCAAAGATCTTTGTGCCGACTCTCACCATTGTTGAGTCGCATTGTGCGGCAATCATATAGTCGTTGCTCATGCCCCAGCTGCATTGCTTGAAATATGGCGCATCGGCGAAGTATTGCTGTTTGACTTCGTTGAAGAAGTCTTTTGCCAGTGTGAATTCCTTTGCGATTTGTTCCTCGTTATCAGTGTATGTTGCCATCATCATGATGCCACAGATACGGACGCCTTTCATCTCTCTCCATTCGCCTTGAGTGAGCATCTCGCGACAGTCGTCAAGTGAAAAACCATACTTCGTTGCTTCTTCTGCAATGTGCAGTTCGAGCAAGACGTCGATGGTTCTGTTGTGCTTTTCAGCCTGTCGGTTTATCTCTTTTAGCAATTTCATTGAATCCACGGCTTCAATCATAGCGATGAATGGAGCGATGTATTTCACCTTATTGCTCTGCAGATGCCCGATGAAATGCCATACGATATCTTTTGGCAACGCATCATATTTGTGTACCAACTCCTGCTCATGGCTTTCACCAAACACACGCTGCCCACATTCGTAGGCTTCGAGTATGTCTTCTGCCGGATGATATTTGCTTACGGCAACAAGCTCAACTCCATCGGGGAGGGACGACCTGACCGCTGCTATGTTCTTCTGAATGTCGGTCATTCGCCTGTGCTGAGTATTATTGAAGCTACGCCTGTGATGTCGCTTACGGTTATTTCGTTGTCCTTGTCAACGTCGGCAGCCTCAAAGTTGAAAACACTTACTTCGTTTCCAAGAATGAATGAAGCTATCGTCGTGATGTCGGCAACGTCAACCGTTCCGTCATTGTTTGCATCGCCATTAAGGACTTCTTCCTTCACGTTGCCAAAGTCGAACGTAATCGTACCGAAATTATCGCCTTCAAGTGTAGTCTCCTTTATGTTTGTGATAGGTTTACCAGTGTATCCTACTTTAGTCGTGTAGTAATACTTCTGGGTCTTTGTGTCTTGATAGATGTCCTTGCACTCTGTAATAACTTCCGTCACGTTATCCCTACCTGGATATGGATCGGTGTAGTGGCTGGATGAATAAACCGATGAGTTGAACGTGGTGGATTCCGTTCCGTCATATATTACACCTCCTACTTGATATGAAGGATGCACGAAACCATCGGCAGGGACAAGTGTCATCAGCGACTTGCTCTTATAGATTTTGTTGCCAGTTATCGAGTCTGTGTCTGTTGTGTAACTGCTGTTTGGTGTCATTGTGAAACCATTGTCGGTAATATCGTGAACTATCATTCCATGCCCAGGGACGGATGAGTTGCAACCGATATTCTGGATGTTTTCAACAATGAAATAGTGCTTTCCACCTTCTTCTCCTTCAGGATAGATGCGATAAGCCTTGCCTCCTTCTTCTGAAAGCGGCTTTAATGTGACCGTTTGTGAATCAGTCAAAGTCTCAATCTCCATCCAGTCCATATACTCGCGCTCCCATGCAGAATATGCATTTGGATAGTTTCCGTTCTTGGTGTATTCGCCTCCGTCCATCAAGTCCCAGTATTCGTAAGTCTGGTTTATCATTTTCGCTGGGTTAGCTGTGGCGTAAAGGTCAGGCATGCCGAGCGTATGTGAGAACTCATGGCAAAATAGTCCGATGCCAGCGACATGTGGGGTAGGGAAGGTGGATGGCTTTTTGTTGAGTTCACAACTTAATCCAACCTTTTGTGTCTTCACTCCCTGACCTGTATCGTATGTGCATGTAGTGACCTTTGGCCATATAAGGTCTGTAACGTTTGAGTTAGAACTCTGGCTGTAACTTGCACAGATGAAATAGACTAAATCAATGTAGCCGTCGTTGTTCTGGTCATACTGCTTGAGGTCGGCACTGTCTTTTATCAGTGTCATTGCGTCTGTGACAATGAGACTTACATTATCATTCCCCGCACCGTATGACTTCAATGCTTTTGGCAACTTAACTGGTCCCACAACATCAAACTGCGGTCTGAATTGGCCAAAACTCATTTCGTTGAAGTACTCGGCAACGCTTTTGTAGTTCATGGCTAAAGTGCCTTCGGCAAATTCAGGGTCGAGAGTTTCGGCATTAAGGTATGCATCGAAAATCTCTTTTGAGTTGTTCCATCTGAATGTTGAATCCTGAAACTCAACCAAGACAACGAGGGTCTTTGGCGTTCCTATATGAGGAAAATATCCCGCAGGAATCGACGATTCCTTCTTTCTTATGCTTACGCTTGCCTCAAACTGTGCAGCAAAAAGATTGATGTCTTGCTTTGCTATCAGTTCCTTTTCCTTTTGTGTACGCTGACCTATTTCATGTGCAAGCACGCCTGATGATTTCAAAGTACCGTCGCTTGTGGTTTCGGCAATGTAGAAAACTTCATTTTCTGCAACCAACAGAGCACCGTCAAGCGTTGTGACATAGTTCCCAAATTCATCGCCATGAGCAATAACTGTGATGAAGCTTCCATCGCTTTGCCTTATTGTCTGCGGCTCAGGGTCGGCTTTGCTTGCGTGCATGCTAATCACGTAGAGCAATGCATATATAAATAGGAATAACTTTTTCATGCTTCAACTTTTAACGGACAAACGTACTGGCCTTTGTTCTTTGTCGTACGATGATTGATTGCGTGCTTCGGGCAGTTGTGGTAACATGCCATGCAGTTGGTGCATGTTCCATCCTTTTTCCACTTCGGAGCGATTCCGTTGCCGCCTATAATGTTCTTTACAGGACATACGGTTGCGCATTTGCCACACTTCGCACAGAGTGATTCATCGACCTTGAATGGCTTGTCGGATATGAACAAACTATTGAACGGCTCGCCGAGAATGTGTGTCAGAATCCAAGGCACAGGACCTTTTGTCACCTGTTCTACACCTTTTCTCTTGTGTATAACATATTCTGAAATAATCTCAATATCGCGCTTTGCCTGCGACAGTTTCCAACTTTCCTTGTTTTTGTCATCAACATTAAACCCAGGCAGACATACGTAGCTTTCAGGCATGATGAGCGAGAACGCTGCGTCGAGGTGCATGCCTACTTTCGTCAAGTCTTCGCGCATCAGGGTCATCGCCTCGCCAATATTGTCGCCTGCGGTCATTAGGCAATAGGTGTAGCAATGCGATGCGTTGTGAATGTTAAGCAACTTGATGAAGTCTCTGACTATGCGTGGAGGCATCCAGCCATGCACAGGGAATACAAAACCGACCACATTGTCGTTGTCGCGTTCTGCCACGTGATGGTTGTCAGAAGTCATCACGTCGGCAATGTTTGTAAGTTTGTCGTTAGTTGCTTTGGCAAGATATTCTGCTGCCCAGCGTGAGTTGCCTGTTCCTGAAAAGTAGTATATCATATCGAGTTTAATGGTTATGCGGTTGCACAATAGTCAGTCTTTGGGCACAAAGTTACAAAAAGTTTGCGTTATAATCGCTAAGTGAAGCAATTTTTTTGTAAGAAACCTTAATTTTCTGCTCCGAGCTGATTGGCAAGGGCGTCGGCACAGCGTTCGCCATCTATGGCTGCAGATACGATTCCACCAGCATATCCGGCACCTTCACCGCATGGATATAAGCCGTTTATGCGCACGTGGGCAAGCGTTTCTGCGTCGCGAATAATGCGGATTGGCGACGAAGTCCTCGTCTCTACTCCTATCATCACAGCCTCGTTTGTGGCAAAGCCGTGGCTTGTCTGCCCGAATTTCTTGAAGCCTTCTTGCAGTCGCTGTGTGATAAACTTCGGCATCCAGAAGTGTAGCGGTGATGAAATCAGCCCTGGTGCATAGCTGCTTTTTGGCAAGTCGTAACTGAGTTTTCCCTTGATGAAATCGTACATTCTCTGCGCTGGAGCGGTTTGTCGCATATTGCCTTGTTGCCAGCAGTCGGCTTCGAGTCGTTCCTGGAACTCCATCATTGCGAGCGGAGAAGGCTTTTCCTGTTGTAAGTCTTCGGGATGAATCTCCACCACCATGCCCGAATTGCTCCATTGCGTGTCGCGATGTGAAGGGCTCATGCCATTTACAACTATCTGTCTCGGCCCTGTAGCTGCTGGAATTACAAAGCCTCCAGGGCACATGCAGAAGCTATAGACGCCGCGACCTGCCACCTGTGTGACAAACGAATATTCGGCAGCAGGGAGCCAGTTGCCACGTCCGTTACGGTTGTGGTACTGAATCTGGTCGATGAGTTCTGCGGGATGTTCGAGTCTCACGCCCACAGCGATTCCTTTCGCCTCAATATCTATTCCACCATCGTAAAGCATACGATAGACGTCGCGAGCCGAATGTCCGGTCGCAAGGATTACTGGCCCGAGGTATTCTTTATCGTTTTCTTCGATTTCACCGAGATATTTTGCACGTACGCCTATCACTTTTTCGCCCTCTACGATGAGGCTTTCCATGCGCGTCTGGAAGTGTACTTCACCTCCGCAACTCTTTATTGTCTCGCGCATGTTTTCGATTACTTTCGGCAATTTGTCGGTACCGATGTGCGGATGTGCGTCGGCAAGTATGTTGGTGTTTGCCCCGTGCTGACAGAAGATGTTGAGGATTCTCTCGGTGTTTCCGCGCTTTTTGCTGCGTGTGAATAGCTTTCCGTCGCTGTATGCACCGGCACCTCCCTCGCCAAAGCAGTAGTTGCTTTCGCTATCTACTTTCTGCGTCTTGGTGATGTTGGCAAGGTCTTTCTTGCGCGTATGTACGTCTTTTCCGCGTTCGAGAACTATAGGCTTGATGCCTAACTCGATAAGTCGGAGTGCAGCAAACAGTCCTGCGGGGCCTGCGCCAACCACAATTGCTTGTTTTTTGCCGCTTACAGGATGGTAGTTTATGCGGACAAACTCGTCGTCGTGAGGCATTTCGTTTACGTAGCAGCGTATTCTCAGGTTGACGAAAATGTCGCGATGACGAGCGTCGATGCTGCGTCGGAGCACTCTCACCTTGTTTATTGTGCGTGCGTCTAAGCCCTTGTCTTTGGCTATGAAGTCCTTAATCCTCTCCTCGTCGAAAGCCTGTTGAGGCAGGATTCTTATGTCGTATTCGTGAATCATAATGCAAAAGTACGAATTATTTTTGTAATATGTGGCAGTCGCGGGTGATTTTTTTGCAATTATGTTGAGGCGTTAGATGGATAGAATGAGATTGACTATTGTCTTCCGTTGTCGCGACTCGGCATAATGCAAATAAGTTTGCCTTCCGCTCTCGCTGCTCCAACGGCTCCGTGTCAAGCACGGAATGACGAGTTGAGGGCGTGAAAATACACCTTATTAAATAACGCGTGCGTGCTCGCGTGCGCGCGCATATATGAGCACAAAATGAAAAAAAGTCCTACTTTTTGTGAGATTTTTTTCATAGTTGCTATAGATTCTACGGATGCGATAAAATGTACGTTGTAGTATCATCTATGGCATATTTGAGGCCTTCGCACCTTAGGTGTTGCGGGCGAAACACCTAAGGTGTGAAATGTGGTTACACCTAAGGTGTGACAAGCGTAACACCTGAGGTGTGGAGGGCAAAGAATAGCGACGTGTGCTTAAAAATGTGTATTTATTTTGGTAATGTAATAATAAAGTGTTACCTTTGTAGCCTAAAAAAACGAAAAGCGTTTCATGAAGGTAATGAAATTCGGCGGGACGTCGGTAGGTTCCGTAAACAGCATATTAGCACTGAAAAAGATTGTTGAATCAGACGCTGACGACCATGTAATCGTGGTTGTGAGTGCCCTCGGCGGCATCACGGATAAGCTTATTGCCACGTCGCGACTTGCGCTCAATGGCGATAAAACCTACACCGACGAGTTCGATGCAATGGTGCGTCGCCACCATGAAATGATTGACACAATCATCACCGATGAGGCAGACAAAAAAGCACTGTTGGAGTATCTGGATGGGCTTTTCAATGAGCTGAAAAGCATCTATATGGGAGTGTTCCTCGTGCATGAAATGAGCGAAAAGACCAGTGCAGCGATTGTGAGCTACGGCGAACGCCTTAGCAGTCGCATTGTGGCAACGCTCATTGATGGTGCTGAATGGTTTGACTCGCGCGAATTTATCAAGACCGAAACGAAGCATGGACGCTACAGACTGAACGCTGAAGTGACAGAAAAACTGGTAAAAGAAACGTTCCGTCGCGTGCCAAATATCTCGGTGGTTTCGGGATTTATTGCAAAAGATAGCGGCACGGGCGAGGTAACAAACCTCGGTCGTGGCGGCAGCGACTTTACGGCAGCGATTATCGCGGCGGCACTGGATGCGACGCAACTGGAAATATGGACCGACGTAAATGGTTTCATGACCGCAGACCCACGCGTGATAGCTACGGCATACACCATCCGCGAACTGAGCTACACCGAGGCGATGGAGCTTTGCAACTTTGGTGCAAAGGTGATTTATCCGCCAACGATTTACCCTGTCTGTCAGAAAAACATACCGATTTACGTGAAAAACACTTTCAATCCGAGCGATGAAGGAACGGTGATAAAACAGCGCGTAGATGTGACAGACCGCCTTGTGAAAGGTATCTCAAGCATGATGGCAACGTCGTTGATAACGATTTCAGGTCTTTCGGTGGTGTCGGTAATAGGCTTCAACAGACGCATCTTTTCATGCCTTGCCGAGAACGGAATACAGGTAATTCTCGTGTCGGAAACGTCGGCAGAAAATACCACTACGATAGGCGTGCGCGACGACGACTGCATGAAGGCGATGCAGATACTCAACAAGGAGTTTGCGAAAGAGATAAAAGTGGGCGATATGTTCCCTATGGCGGCAGTTAGCGGACTGTGCACCATTACCGTTGTGGGGGAGAACATGAAACGTCGTTCAGGCATGACCGGCAAGATATACAACATCGTGAACAGTGCAGGCATAACGATAGTGGCAAGCGCACATGGGTCGAACGAGACCACGATGTCGTTTGTCGTAGATAGCAAGATGCAGAAGGTGGCAATGAATATTGTCCACGAGGCGCTGCTGAATGGGTAAGGCAGCGTTAGCCTGTAAATGGGAATATAGGGCTTTTGCCCTTACAAGTAGGGGGGGGCAAAATTGGTGTCAAAAACGATGCTGAATAAAGTTCCGAAGGAACGAAATATCATAGGATAGGGCGGCAGCCCTATCTCAGCAAACACCTCAAACGATTAGTGCCGTAGGCACGACAGAAAGAAGCATCAGTTCTGTCGCACTTACAGCACTATAGTCTTGTGAGTGTCACAAAGATAGCACTCGCGCACTATCCTATATTTTGTCGCACTTACAGTGCTTGTTTTTGGCACTCTGCCTTTAGGGCGTGAAGTTGCCAAGATAGATGAATCAACAGAAAAATAGGGAAAAATAAAAATATTTCGCAAAACATAGGACTTTTTTTCATTTTATGCTCATATTTGCATCGCAAACGAAACGCGCGTATATAAATAAGGAGGAGAAGGCCTAATAAACACCGCGAACGAATTAAATATACATATTTATTATTAACAAAAAGAATCAACTTATGAAGAATGTTTACAAACTGATGCTGTTGGTAGCAGTGATGATGTTGTCGGTCACCGCCAACGCACACAAAAAGAGCATTCACAAGATTGCTCCACAGCTGACTACATGCCAGCGAATGATGATGAAGAAGGCAAAGCCTGCAAAGAACAAGAAGGCAATTGCACGCAACTTCTTCCAGATGAACAACCGCAACGGTGGCCTGATAAAGAAAGCCGCTGCACCTAAGAATGCCACAATTGACATCGTGGCTACTAACCTCTCTACGGCAGACTATTCTATGTGGTTTGAAGAGTACGGATATTACATGTGGGCATCAACAGATGCTTATGAAGTGTCTTTATGGGTGAATACTACCAAGTTTGCAGGTAAATATACCACTTCTGACGTAGATACAGACTACTCATACATAGCAGATGCTGAAAATGCATACGCAATTACTTCAATCAACATTACATGCTCAGAGTCAAACGGAGCGCAGACGATTACAGGAACTGCTGTGTGTGAAGACGGAAATACATACAAGCTCAACCTCACATACGTGAAGCCGACTAAGACCAGCGAGGAAACAATCACGATAAGCGATGGATTGCTTTACGATGAAACTTCTTCTGAAGAATACTTCGAGGCTGCTGGTATGAATGCGTCGAACACACGTTATGTTCAGGTTTGTGTATATTCAGACAAGGTTGCTGGAACATATACAACAGACGACTGCGATACTTACTATACATTCATTGCCAAGGTGGGCAACAGAGACACAACTTACTATGACCTCGTAGATGCAGACCTCAAGGTGACAATGGTTGATGAGACCACGGCAAAGATTACAGGTACTTTGCTCTGCCAAAGCGAGACGGACCCTAACGACGTGCCAGAGTTTACAATCTCAATGACTTGCGAGGTAGAAGGCGGTGGCAGCGACGAAGGACTCGACTACGATGCAATGAGCGATGATTTCAACGCGACATTCACTGCTGACGACGATGTTCTTGTAGATGACAGTTATTTCAATGCATATAATGTGCTCTACATTGATGCAACGACAGCCGACGGAAAAAAATCAATAGGACTTGAGTTCAATGTGTCAGAGAAGGACAACCAGATTGTGATACCAGAGGGAGTATATCAAATTACTTCAGGCTATGGAGAAGGAACAGTCACAGCTTCTGAAGGTGTTGACGAAGAGGGCTATATCACATATTCTTTCGCAGGAACACTGGATGAAGACGGCGCCTTCGAAGACCCAATGTGGTTCATGGTCGGTGGTACAGTGACCGTGACAAACGACAACGGCAAACTGAAGGTTGTTGTTGACGCTGTGAACTCATACGGCTGCGAGGTAACTTCAACCATCACAACAGGTACAAGTGTAACTCCAGACCCAACTCCAGGCGAGAACCTTGTGCAGAACGGTTCGTTCGAGGAATGGACATCAGACTCACAGCCTACAGGATGGGAAGGATGGCAGATAACTGAGTATGGAAACTCAGGCGGTGCAGTCCTCTCAAGGACAACAGACCATCATGAAGGATCGTACGCTTGCCTTGTTGCAGGTGACGCAAAGAGCAACAAACGCCTCTCAACAGGTAAGATGACCCTCAAGGCTGGTAAGTATTATGTGCAGTTCTATGCAAAGGCTGTCAGCGGAGAAGGTGCTATCAAACCAGGATATGCTACAAAACAGGCTAACGGCGACGCAGCTTATACATATATATATGGTGACGACTGCATTGCTCTCTCATCATCATGGAAGAAGATTTCATACGACTTCACACTCAAAGCGAATACAGACATCGCAATGGTAGTGATGAACTACAAGAACTCTGGCGACTGCATCATCGACGATTACAAACTCTGGCTTGACGGAAGTGCACCAGACACAATCCCAACTCCTATTACAGACGATATTTATACAATCGACTTCACAC
>JAUNQM010000302.1 GCA_030536165.1 Prevotellaceae bacterium
ATGAAGTCAATCGTATCAGGTATTTGATAAAATGATGAAAACTTGTTTTCAGGCTTTATCACATACATGATACATAGTCCGGAAGGACAAAGCAATTTGCTAATTGTTGTCTTTTAGTTACAATTTACAAATTATAGATATTTTACTTCATTACCCCAAAGTCTTGCTGTTGCTTTTCCACTTCGTCAAGCAACTTTTTCTTGTCGGCTTCCGAAATCACTTCCTTAGTTATCGTTCCTTCTGTTTTCCCTGAAGGTATCAATCCTGTAGGGATTTCCTTGTAGCATGCAGGTAAAACCGGTGCATGACTTTCAATAGTTATTGTGTCGGCTGTAGGTGCATGAATACCCTCGTAGAGCGGGCGAGCCGTTATTGTTATCTTTCCTGGCTTGTCTGTGGCCTGTACAAGAATAGGTGCGCTTCCCCATTCGACCAATCTTGGATTTGCACCTATTGATGCATCACCGATGATGCGTCCTTCACCTTCGATAGTAAACACGACACTCTCCTTTGCCAGACGACGCACATTTCCGTTGTCGTCAGTCACTTCAGCCACGACAACGATGAAGTCACTTCCATCGGCAGTAAGTTCTTTGCCGAGCGAATCCACATAAAGGCGCAGTTTTGTCGAGCGGCGTGAAGGCATCTTCTTTTCGGTACATACAATCTTCCCGTCCTTATATCCTTCAGCAACCAACGATACTTTCTGCCAATTACGCTGCTTGTAACTGCATTCGCGTGCGTCCCAGAAGTTCCAGAAACCGCGGAACACAATCGGCTCCTGCGGTGCAACGCCATTGCTCACGGTAACTTGTGTTTCAGTTTTCTGCCCTTCGAGGAAGGTGAGGCGTACTGAATCGCAGTTTGTGAAGACCACAACATCCTCGTCAGAGAACTGAGTCATCTCGTGCGCTATATATAAATAAGGTGTGGAGTCAACCAGATTCTTTGCCTTAAAAGCTGCAAGCTGGTACTTCGGCTGACGGAACACATCGTATATTCCACCGAAATAAGGGTCTGGGTGATACCCACGTTGATGGTCGAAAGGATGCCACTGGCAACCTCCGATGAATTGTCGGCTTGGCGTAAACATCTCGCTGTAAGTCTTTGAGAGCGACAATGCAGCGGTCAGCATTGCCTTTTCTCCCCAGAAACGTGGCGCACGGTTCAAGCAATTGTGTGCATACCAATCATCGACCATCTCGCCAAACTCGCGCGTAAATATGCATTTGTCGGTAGGAACATCGGCATTAGCCACATCTTCTGGCCATCCGTACATAACCTCGTAGTTTTCCTTCACACCTTCCGAGTTCATGTCTGCCGCAGCCACAGGTCTGCCTTCGTATGGGAACTCTTCAATTGTAATTTTGTGCGCTTCCACCGAGAAATTTTTCGGATACCTCGTCTCGTTCAAGATAGGTTCCCACATGAGAACGCACGTGTGATTGCGGTCGCGACGTATTATCTCGCGAGTGTTTTTGTGAACCAGTTCAGCAAACTTAGGGTCTTTATTCCAATACTGCCATCCAGGTGTAGGAACAATGACAAATAGTCCAAGTTCGTCGCATGCATCCATAAACGCAGGATCCTGCGGATAGTGTGCTGCTCGTATAATGTGCATGCCTGCATCCTTAAGTCGCTTGGCATCACGCCATTGCTGCGAATTAGGCATTGCATTGCCTACGTATGCGAAGTCTTGGTGGCGATTACCGCCTATAAGCTGATGGTACGGGCGTCCGTTCAGGTAGAAACCATCCTTTCCTCTGAATTCGGCGCGGCGTATGCCCATGCGAAGCATTCCTCCATCTACGCATCGTCCTCCCTCAATGACACGAAGTTCTACTTTATAGAGGTAAGGATTCTCAGGACTCCACAGATGTGGATGGGTAATAGATGTTGAAAATCTTGCGGTGAAATCGGTGCTTTTTGTCTTTATCGTCTTTATGGTCTTGCCGTCTGCATCGATGATTTTTGCTTCAACGCTAAGACTCTTGACAGTACGATTTGGTTTCTGCAAATCGACATCAATGAATACTTCTGCCTTTTCTTCGGTTATGTTTCCATAGTGGAGGAACACACCTCCGCCTGCAACCTTATCGGCTTCTATGGCATCCGTGATTGCCACATCCGACTTTCCTATCAGCCACACATCGCGATAGATGCCTGCATGATAGGCAAAATCGAGCTGCGATTGCTTCTTTCCTGGCGGGTACGACTTGTCGTCGCTGTTGTCGGCCATGACTGCAATCAGACATTCGTCGCCTGCCTTCACGCCAAACTTGTTAAGGTGTATTGTTATAGGGAGATAGCCGCCAAGATGTTCGGTTGCAAGTTTCCCATTAACGAACACCTTTTGCTTGCCCATGATTGCCTCGAAATGAACAGACACGTCTTTTCCATTCATGTCGGCTGGCACAACGAAATGTTTTCGGTACCAGCAAATGCCTTGATAGTTGCGACCGCCGCTTGCCTCAGACGGCACAAGTTGGGCGGTGTGAGGACAACAGACAATCTCCCAGTTTTTATCGGTGAAATCGACATTTTCTGCACCATCAACATCGCCAAGATGGAATCTCCAACCTTGGTTAAAGTTATAGACGATGCGACCGCTGCCATCTATCTGATACAGTCCTGCGACGCTTTGTGCCGATGCGTTGAGACCAGCAGCAAAGAGCAGCAAAAAGGTCAAGATTATTTGTTTAGATTTTTTCATGGTACAAAGATACGATTAAGTGAGCGATTTTCCAAATTTATTTGAGAAAATCCGAAGTTCCTTGCATGTAAGAAGAATAACACAAAT
>JAUNQM010000303.1 GCA_030536165.1 Prevotellaceae bacterium
GGTCCATAAGGCGACTTAGCCCAAGTGACGAAGTTCTTGCGTCCTGTCGGGTGTGCCACGGTGAAGTAGATGTAATATTTATCTTTATACTTACTAATATCCGGTGCCCAGACAGATCCGAGATACGTTTTCAGTGCATAGCTGATAGGTTCCCAGTGGATAAGGTCTTTGGAATGGAAGACGGTCAGCCCCGGCTGATAGTCAAATGCAGAGTGCGTCATGTAATAGTCGTCACCTTCGCGCATTATGGTTGGGTCAGGATAATCGCCACCAAAGATAGGATTTGTGTAAGTCTGCGCAAACATCGTGATTGTGCTGACCACAAATAAGGTATAAAAACAAAGACGTTTCATCATTTGAAATGATAAATGGTTGTTGAGTGGAAAGTCTCGCCTGGGTTGAGTGAAGTAGAAGGGAAATGCGGTTGATTCGGGCTATCGTGGAAATGCATCGTCTCAAGACAGATGGCATTGTTCTTTGGATACGCCGTGCCACCCTTGCCTATGATGTTTCCACGATGGCTGTTTGCCGTATAGACCTGCATGCCTGGTTCGGTTGTAAACACCTCCATCGTGAGTCCTGTATTCTTGTCCACGAGCCTTGCAACAACATCGTTCAACGAATGTTCACGCAGTTTGAAGCAATGGTCATAGTCTTCGACAATCTTGTGTTTCTTTGTGAAATCAAACTTTGTTTTCTTAACAGGAAGAATCTCGCCAGTCACGTTCTTATTCGCGTCAAACTCCAAGATGCTATCAGCTGCCAACCAAAACGTTTCACCTTTGATTGCATTGCCGGCAAAGCCTGTCAGATTAAAGAAACTGTGATTAGACGGATTTAGGTGTGTCGGCTTAGTTGTCGTTGCCTCGTAGTCGATGCGAAGCGAATTGTCGTCAGTCAATGTATAGGTCACATCTAGGGTCAGTTCGCCATTAAAGCCACTTTCGCCATCGGGCGAAACATACTCCAATGTTATCGAATTATCAGTCTTTGCCTTTATATCAAAGTATCTATTTGCAAAGCCCGGCTTTCCGCCGTGAGCCGTTATGGTTCCATCAGCATTTTTGATTCTGCCAATGTATCTTCCCACCGTTGCGCCAAAGTTCTGCTTTACACGAGCGTAGTCAGCAAGTGAATCAAAACCAAGAACTACGTCAAACTTCTCATTCTTCTTATTAGGCACCATTAACGAAACCACGCGACCGCCGTAGTTTGTCACGGTCATCTCCATACCCTTACCATTGCTGATGGCAAAGCTCTCTGCCTTTTCTTTTTCCTTAAGGGCATTCATGAGCATGCTCATATTCCTTACATAAGTACCAGTAACTATACCCATCACAGGTTGTTCAGGTGTATACGGAGACGTGTCAAACTCATCGCCTACGTTAGTGCTGGCATACTTAGTCTCATTGCTTGGCTTCTGTTTTCCCGCATCCTTATATGGGTTCGATATTTGGTGCAGAGGCGACAGCCATGCTCCGCTTGGAGTGAGCGAGGAAATAATGCCATCTACGTTAGTATCGCCAAAGAATCTTCTCGAATAGTTGTGCGGACGAGGTGCGTTCACCCATTTAAGGTTTACCCATGCAGCCGAACTGTAATGGCCGATAGTATTTGACAAATCTTGGTTGATGTAGTATTCACCATTAAACACATTGCTTCCGCGACGATGAACATAAAGCGGAAGTCCATTGTCTGGGTCAACGAAACGCGGCACAAGAAAAGCATCTGGGTCACGCGAAGGCTGTCCCCACTTCTTCAAATCTTCGTCACCGAGACGCTGTGATTTCAAGAATTCAATTGCATCTGGTAAACGACGAATAAACACTGAGTCGCCAGTCTTTTCGTACAAATCACGACAGACTCCTATCATCTTCATCGTTGTAGCCGTATTCACTCCGCGTGGCTCATACGAACGAGCATGAGCTGGTTTCAGGTCGAGTGTGTATTGGTCGCTCCATCCCGCGTATGGCTTTGGCTGCTGCAGTTTAGGTATCAGAAACATTGCCTTCTCCACTCTCGGCTTTAGTTCGTCCATGCCAAGTGAATCTATGCACTCTTGAAGGAAGCTAATATTTTCAAGCAGCACTTCATCGTTGAGTGTGATAAATGAAGAATAGTCTGCCTTGCCTCTGAAAGGATGGTCGTACATGAGCGGGAATCGCTGAGGCCATCCACCGTTATCGTACTGGCTGTCGCAGATGAAACCAATCACTTTGTCGAGTACGGCTTTGTATTTTGCATCTTTCTTCAGCCTATATATATTAAGGAAGAAGTGCGCTACGTTGGCAGTCACCTCATCGTCGAAAGTTGCATTGCCATAATAGTGCTGGAACTCCTCAAGTCGCCATCCGCTTTGGCCTACGGTCTTATACCACTGCTTCAGCGACTCCTCGCCATTTAGGTCGAAGCAATAGTTCCATCCTCCGCTGGGATGCTGCCCCCTAATCAGCACATCGGCAACCTTGCACGCCTGCTGGTAGTAGTATTCATCATTCGTTGCTTTGTAGGCATCAATGAGGATGTTTCCCACTTCTGGAGTGCTCGTTGACTGAATCCACACCATCGACTCAGTAGCTTCCATTTCGCCCCAGCAACGTGAACGGTCGGACAGATAACTCCACACGAAACCACCTTGATGGCTTATCGAGTCCATCATAAACATGGTTGCCTTCTTCATGGTTTGCTTTATTTCCTTTGCACTGGACGCAAAGGATGCCTGAACCATAACAAGGCTCAATATTGTAAATGCAATACGCTTCATTTGTCTTATAACCTGAAACTTGAAACCTGAA
>JAUNQM010000304.1 GCA_030536165.1 Prevotellaceae bacterium
GAAATGAATCCGCGCATAGTATCGCAGAACTTCGACAACACATGTGAGATTGTCCTAGCAATCCGCACATCCCTTGCACCAACATTGAAATCAAAACTTGGGATTGAATAAAAGTAAAGTTGTACGTATTAGAAACTAAAAAGGTTTGCTGCTAGCAAACCTTTTTTAGCTTCTGCGGAAGAAGGGGGATTCGAACCCCCGATACGGGAACCGTATACCGGTTTTCGAGACCAGCGCAATCGACCACTCTGCCATCCTTCCAAACTTGATGCAAAAGTAATACTTTTTTTTAAAGCCACCAAATTTTTCCGCAAAAACAGGATGTTGATTGCTTATTATTTGTTTGGTTTGTTTGGAATTTTGCTGCATTATTGTTTATTTGGAGCTTTTTTATTATCTTTGCCTGCGTAAATATAATTATCAAACTATACTATGAAGATTCAATATTCAAAGATTTCGGCAATAATAGCCGTATTTTCGTTAGCTTGCCTTCAGTCATTTGCACAAAGGACCGAACAAATAATTGATTTTGGATGGAAGTTTCATTTAGGCAACGTCGTTAGTGCCGAGCAGGTGGAGTTTAATGATGTAGGGTGGGAGAGTGTTGACCTCCCTCATGACTTTCAAATTTCGCAGCCTTGGGTTGCCCCTTCGAAAGATGAGAAAGAGGACAAGAGCGACCCTGGGGCAAACATCAAGAGCCGTCTGTCTTCACGTGGCTTCAAGGAGATGGGCATAGGATGGTATCGCTATTCGTTTACGCCTGATGAGTCATGGAAATCACAACGCACGCTGATTGACTTCGGCGGGATTATGTATGTTGCAGATGTGTATCTTAATGGTAAGCGTATTGGCGGAACTGAATATGGCTATCTTGGCTTTGAGATTGACATTACAAAGGATATGGTATATGGTCAGAAGAACGTGATAGCTGTAAAGGCTAACACTCAGCGACCTGAGAACTCTCGCTGGTACACTGGCGGTGGACTGATCCGTGATGTGAAGATGATTCATACCAGCACCCAGCAATATTTCACTCGCCATCCGCTCTATATCACCACAAATGATAATGTTGTAAATCTTCAGGCATCAATGGCTTACATGACTGGGGCAAAGGAACCGTTTAATGTGGAAGTTACTATTGCCGATGCTGAAGGCAAGACTGTTGCGTCTCATATTAATAAGGTTAACGGCAATCGCAGGCAGAAGTCAAATGCTGAATACAAGCTTGACTCAATGGTGGTGGAGAATCCGCATCTTTGGGATTGTGAAAATCCATACCTATATAATATATGTGTGAAGCTCTATAATTCCAAAGGCGAACTTTGCGATGAAGTCAACGACCGTTTTGGTTTCCGCAAGATCGAATATGCTCCTGAGTATGGCTTTAAGCTCAATGGCAAGAAAGTGTTGCTGAAGGGTATTGCAAACCATCATTCGCTTGGCGCATTAGGTGCTGCTGCATATCCTAAGGCTATCTACAAAAGACTGAAACTGCTGAAATCCTTTGGCGTGAATCATGTGCGCACGTCGCACAATCCTTATTCAGAAGACTTCCTCCGCATCTGTGATGAACTTGGAATACTTGTAGTTGACGAACTCTATGATAAGTGGCTCACGCAATACACAGGTGGTAGAACTGAATGGACACAGTTGTGGCAGGAACACATACCGGAATTTATTACGAGGGATAGAAATCATCCATCTGTTGTTATGTGGAGTCTTGGCAACGAACTTCAGACTTACCCTCAGATTCCATACGGCGACTATGGCGTGACGGCATTCAGATTGCAGAAACCGCTTGTCATGCGATATGATTCCACGCGTCCTGTGACTGTTGCCATGCACCCACGTGGCAGGAATGAAAAGACCGATTCGCTGCCTTGCAATCTTGCTATGGAGACGGATATTCAGGCGTATAATTATCGTTATATGTACTTCCCTGGCGATGGACGAAGGTTCCCGTGGATGAATTTCTACCAGAGCGAAGCCAACACGTCGGGCATGGGACCGAATTTCTTTGAGATGGATTTGAGCAAAGTCATAGGGCTTGCATATTGGGGTATGATTGATTACCTCGGCGAGAGCAACGGCTGGCCTGCAAAAGGCTGGGCACAAGGCATGTTCGACATCTCATTGCAGCCAAAGCCGATTGCGTATTTCCTGAAGAGTTACTTCAAGGACGAAGAGCCGACGGTGCATATTGGAATCATCGAGAATACAAATTCAGATGTTCTTTGGAATGATGTTCAGGTGGGCACAAAACGCATGACCGAGAACTGGAATCGCAAAGACGGAGAGGAATGCAACGTAGTGACATTCACTAATGCCGACGAAGTTGAACTCTTCCAGAATGGGCGCAGTCTTGGCGTTAGACAAAACGAGAAGAAGAATCCAAAGGCAAGAAACAAAATATCTTGGGGCAAAGTCAAGTATAAGGAAGGTAACCTTGTAGCTGTTGCTCGCACCAATGGCAAGGAAGTGGCACGCGATATGATTGAAACAACAGGTGAAGCCACATCGCTTAAAGTCTTTGCCGATGATGATATGACTTGGAAGGCTGACGGTATGGATCTGCAGTATATCCGTGTCTATGCCATCGATAAAAAGGGAAGGAGAGTCTTGTCTGCCGACGATTTGCTTACTTTTGAAGTTGAGGGTGATGCAAGAATCGTAGCCGTTGACAATGGTGACATGAACAGCAACGAACTTCACACAGGTACAACACGCACCCTATATCAAGGTAGTGCACAGGTCGTTCTTCGTGCAGGTCTTCAAGGCGGAA
>JAUNQM010000305.1 GCA_030536165.1 Prevotellaceae bacterium
AACCATCAACCTTTTACTTATATTCTACTTTTGAAATCTTCATAGCCAAAAGTTTTCCATAGAGTGCATTTTTCGGACGACTGCTTGATATAAATATCAGGCAGAGGCATGCCGTTGAATGTATTGGTCTTAACCATAGAGTAGATTACCATATCGTCGAAGATAAGTTCTTCGCCTTCTTCCAATTTGTGGTCGAACTTGTAAAGTCCTATCACATCGCCCGACAAGCAGGTCGGACCTCCAAGACGATAAAGGTGTGATTGATGGGATGGATTGCTGATTATTTCAGCGTGCTGGAGCGGTGGAGTGTATGGCATTTCAATGACATCAGGCATGTGGCATGCCGCAGAAGTGTCGAGAATAACATTGCTAATACCCTGCTCATCGGCTGGCTGGATTTCCAATATTGTCGTATGCAATTCACCTGCATTCAAAGCCACGGCTTCACCAGGTTCCAAATAGACCTGAAGGGAATATTCATCTCTCATACGTATGATACAACGCTCCAAGAGTTCTATGTCGTAGTCAGCACGAGTGATATGGTGCCCACCACCAAAGTTTATCCACTTCATATCACTAAGATACTTGCCGAACTTGTTAACCACAGCATCAAGCGTAGTTTTCAAGTCGTCAGAATTTTGTTCGCAGAGTGTATGGAAATGAAGTCCATCAATGAGTGAAAGCAAAGACGGATTGCGCCTGATGCTTTCCTCAAAGACAGCAAGCGTTGTGCCTAATCGACTTCCTGGTGCACAAGGGTCATAGATTGCATGCCCCTCTTGAGTGGAACATTCTGGATTTATACGAAGCCCAATCTGCAATCCAACATCCTTTGCCTTCTGTCCGAATCGGATGAGTTGAGCGGGCGAATTGAAAACTATATGGTCGCAGATTCCGCATATTTCATCGATGTCTTCATCCTTAAATGCAGGAGAAAAGACATGATTTTCCTTCCCTTGCATTTCCTCATGACATAGTCGAGCCTCATACAATCCTGAGGATGTCGCCCCTGCAAGATATTTAGAGATGAGGGGGTAAAGTCCGTAGCACGAGAAACATTTCTGCGCCAACAGAATCTTACACCCTGTGTCATCCATCAATCGACGCAGGAGTTTCAGATTGTCTTCTATTCGTTCTTTATCAATCAGGAAATAGGGTGTCTGCATAACTTAATCTACGAGAGTTGGATTTTCATCAACCTTCCATGGCAAGCCCCATTTGTTCAAAGCATCCATGTATGGGTCTGGGTCGAATTCCTCGACAGTGAAGACGCCTGGTCTTTTCCATTGTCCATCCATCACGAGTGATGTACCAATCATAGCTGGAACGCCAGTTGTGTAAGATATAGCCTGTGAGCCAACCTCCTTGTAACATTCCTGATGGTCGCACACATTATAAATATATATGTTGCGTGGCTTGCCATCCTTAATGCCGGTAAAGATACAACCGATATTCGTCTTTCCCACAGTACGAGGGCCAAGTGAAGCTGGGTCTGGGAGTAATGCCCTGAGGAACTGAATAGGAACTATCTGCTGTCCGTTGTATTCTACAGGTTCCGTTCCTAACATACCAACGTTTTCAAGACATTTCATGTGGGTAAGGTAGCTTTGACCAAAGGTCATGAAGAAACGTATTCGCTTAACGCCTGGGATATTCTGAGCAAGCGACTCTATCTCCTCATGGTGCAAAAGATACATATCCTTTTCCCCAACACCGTCGAAATTATAAGTTCGGTGGATAGCCATTGGTTCTGTCTCTACCCAATGTCCGTCCTCCCAGTAAGAACCATTTGCACTTACCTCGCGCAGATTGATTTCAGGATTGAAGTTTGTGGCAAAAGGATATCCGTGGTCTCCACCATTACAATCGAGGATGTCAATTGTGTGGATTTCGTCGAAATAATGCTTCAGAGCATAAGCAGTAAACACACTTGTGACTCCAGGGTCAAAGCCGGTACCAAGCAGACCTGTTATCCCAGCTTCTTCGAAACGCTTACGGTAAGCCCACTGCCATGAATAGTCAAAATAAGCAGTAAAGCCCTTCTCTTTGCATCGTTTCTCATAGATAGCACGCCATTCAGGGTTGTTGGTGTCCTCGCATTCATAGTTTGCTGTATCTACATAATGCACTTTTGTCTGAAGACAAGCATCCATTATGGTAAGATCCTGATAAGGCAAGGCGAGGTTGAGGACAACGTCTGGCTTTACTTCCTTAATTAAAGCCACCAACTCGTCAACATTGTCGGCATCCACCTTAGCAGTTGTAATCACAGACTTTGTCTTACCTTCAAGCTTTGCCTTCATAGCATCACACTTGCTAACAGTGCGACTGGCTATACAAATCTCGGTAAAAACATCAGAGTTCTGAGCACATTTCTGTATAGCTACGCCAGCTACGCCTCCACAGCCAATAATCAATACTTTTCCCATTTTATTCTCTTTTTATTATTTTGTTTTTTCTATTTTATTTGTATTCAAAGCAAGCAAAAGTTCCCTCAGAATCTTACAAGCCACTGCAGTAGAAACGCCGCTGGCATCAAGTGTAGGAGCCAATTCGCAAATATCACATCCCACGACATTCAATTCACGGCATACCAGCATAGATGCTTCTCGCAATTCGTTGAACGTGACACCACCTGCCTCAGGAGTACCTGTTCCAGGGAATACCGATGGATCAAGCACATCAAGGTCTATAGTAAAATAAACAGGCACATCGGCACCAATATTCTTGACTACATCTTTTACAGCATCCAATGTGAATGGTTTAAAATCGGTATG
>JAUNQM010000049.1:0-974 GCA_030536165.1 Prevotellaceae bacterium
TTCTTTACTCCATTGAATGCGTTTTCGTATTTCTTTCTGGTGCACTCATTTGTTGAAGTTATGCTTTCTATGTCTTCAATAATACATTTTGTTAAGAATTTGTTTGCTTCCTCAACGCCATTTATTTCTTTTCGTATGTAATATGCTAATAGAGAGTTCTCCTGTTTAACATTCACTGACTCTGTGAATAGTGTTGTTATTTTCGCAACATTATCAGTCATTGCCCAAATTTTGAAGAATAAGATAATCGAAAGTATGCCAAATATAAGGAGTATAATGCATTCAAAGACATCGTAGCCAGATGTACCGTAACTATCACTATACGCAAATGAAGGAGATGCAAATAATAACAACAGGGTTGTAAGTAAATAAGACTTTTTCATAATTAATAACAGTTTTGAATTAAACACTAAAAAACTTTTCAATCACGTAAGCGCATAAAAAAGGCATGAACCTTCTTATGCGTTCTCCGAGGCTGCGTAGGAAAGGAACCTCATCTACCGTTAAGACATGTTCATGCTGTAGTAACAGCATCTGAATATCACGGTAGATAAGGCAAAGTCCTACGTAGGAGGTTGCCTAACCACTATTCGTTTGTGTTCATATTCCTTAATGAGTTTCCTACGCTATTCAGGAGAACGCAAATAATAGTCAATGCATTTTGTATATAACCAATAAGTCTGTGCGGACTGAATCTTCAATCCGTCTGCAAATATACAACTTTATTTGTAATAAACAAGGGAAAAGGGAAAATAAATTGTGGATTTTCATTGACGTTTACTGAGGGGTGGGGGTGTGGATGATGTGTGTTGTCGGTGGAGGGGGTACACCTTATTTATTATACGCGCACGCGCGCGCGAGGAAAAAGATTGTAAATGGAGGCCTCCAATTGTCGAATGTCAGCTATCCATTAAAACAGCCCTCCACACCTCAGGTGTTTTGCTTGTCACACCTCAGGTGTAACCACCCCTCAC
>JAUNQM010000049.1:984-11124 GCA_030536165.1 Prevotellaceae bacterium
CTTAGGTGTTACGACTTTCACTCCTTAGGTGTGAAGGGCTGAAAGATGGGACAGAGTGCTATCTGATGATGTTTTGCAGGTTTTTGCCTCCCCGACATCGGAATTGTTTTTGTAGAAATGTGGGTGCTGCGGTCAGAAAAATTTGCATAGTTGTAATTTTATTCCTATATTTGCAAATCGAAATGTTTCATTTATTTATAAACCTATTAAAAACAATTTTACTATGAGCGGAATTTTAGATGCACTCAACAATTTAGGTGACTTGAAGGATAAGGTAGAGGATATCGTAGGCGCACTCAAGGGCGATAACGAGGAAGGCGAAGAGACTGAAGGCGCATTGGGCGGCCTCGGTGAGATTGCCGACAAACTCGGTCTTGACGGTATTGCAGAGAAGCTTGGTGGCTTGGAGAATATCGGCGACAAGATTGACGATGTTAAGGAACTTGCTGACAAGTTCGGTGGCGTTGAGGGCATAAAGGAGAAGCTTGAGGAGATGGGTGGCATTGGTAGTGTGCTTGGCTCACTCGGTTCTCTCCTCGGAGGAAATAAGGAAGAGGAATAAAAAGACCCTTCCCCAACAGAGGAGGATGCTCAATTTGGGTGATAAAACGAGACAAAAATGTGTTTTTTCCCTCGAACAATTACCCATTTTTCAATGACTTTATCCACTTTGTGGTTGGCAGTTTTAGAATCCTTCTGCCTTGTGAAAACATGTTTCCCCAAGTCATAAGCCTTCAAAATCTGCATGCATCTATGATGCAATAAAGTCATTGGAAAATATTATCGCACAATTAAATGAACAATTTTTATTTACTTAAGGTAATACATAATTGTTCCTAATTGTTCGGATAATATTTTTGCATCCTTGCCGTAGCAAGGTGTCGGAATATGAGATAGGCTTTGTTATGCTTGCATATAAGAAGGCTATACTCATATTCCTACATAGCGCGTAAGTGCTGCAAAAATCGACCATTGTTCTTAAGACAAAAGAGAAAAGGATTAACAGCATGGTAGTAGTAATCATTGTTTCCATAGTGGTAGTAGCCATCCTTGCGGCTTTGCTGGTGGTGAAATGGAACGAGGCGAAGATGTTTGCCTCGCAGGTCGATGTGGTTAAGGCTGAAAGCGAACAGCGTCTGGGCGATGAAACACGTCGCAACGAGGAGGCTGCCAGTAGGATGAAAGGAGAATACGAACAACGCTTGGCAGACGAACGCCAGCGTACAAAGGAGGAAGTGGAACGGCTTCAGACCGACCACAAACAGCAGATAACGATGTTGCGCACGGAACTGGAAAATGCCACGCGTAACATACTGGAGAAGCAGTCGGACAAGTTGAAGGACAACAATGCCGAGCAGATAAGCACTATCCTCAACCCTTTGCGCGAGCAGTTGCGCAACATGAAGGAGACCATCGACCAGAACAAGGATTCCCACACTCGCGATGCATCTGCCTTGCGAGAGGCTATGAAACACCTCGTGGAACGCAGTGAGGCGCAGGATAGAGTGACGCAGAACCTGACTGAAGCGCTGAAGAACAAGGGCAAGGTGCAGGGCGACTGGGGTGAGCAGGTGCTGGAGCAGATACTGCTTTCATCGAATCTGCGCGAGGGTATCGACTTTGAGATACAGGGTAGCGTGAAGGACGACGAGGGCAATAATCTTCGTCCCGACGTGATAGTCCATTGCCCTGACGGTAGCAGCATAATCATCGACTCAAAGGTGTCGCTTACGGCTTATTCCGACTATATTGCAGCCACAAACGAGGATGAGCGCGACCGTGCATCAAAGGAAAACCTGATGTCGATAAACCGTCATGTGACCGAACTTACCAACAAAAACTATAATAAACTTGTGCAGAACGCAGTGCCTATGGTGCTGATGTTCATACCAAACGAAGGCAGCTACGTGCTTGCTTTCGACCGCGACCCAAACGTCGGACTCAATGCATACAAGAGGAATGTGGTGCTGATAAACCCAACAAACCTCATGCTCACAATCACGCTTGTGGAGCAGATGTGGAAGAATGAGAATCGCGACAAGAACGTGCAAGACGTGATGAAGATGGCGACCGATCTCTATGATAAGTTTGTCACGTTTGCAGAGACGTTTGACAAGGTGGGGCAGCAGTTAGGCACGGCACAGACTACATACGCGAAAGCGAAGGGACAGTTGATGGAAGGGCGTGGAAACATCGTCCGCCGCCTTGACGAACTCAAGTCGAAAGGCATCGCCACGGCAAAGCAGATACCAGAGTCGTTGAAAGAGTAGGGGAGAGACGTGGCTTCTATAGCCTTTATAGCCCCTATGGTTTCTATAGTTACTATAGCATCTATAACAAAAAACATAACTTCTATGAAAAAAATCTATTTATCATTATTGCTCTCGGCAATGCTAATTCCAGCGTCGGCCGAAACGATTGACGTCAACGTGAAAAAGGTAGGCGCACCTATCCAGCCTACAATGTACGGCATGTTTTTTGAAGACATCAACTATGCAGCCGATGGCGGATTGTATGGTGAATTGGTGAAGAACCGCAGCTTTGAGTTCCCTCAGGCGTTGATGGGATGGAAGGCTTTCGGCAAGGTAACGGTAAAGGACGACGGACCTTTCGAGCGTTGTCCGCATTATGTCTCACTTGCATATCCAGGCCATAACGACCGTCGCACGGGAATTCAGAACGAAGGCTATTTCGGCATAGGACTGATAAAAGGCGATGAATACCGTTTTACCGTCTGGGCAAAAGCACCAACGGGGCATGCACAGGTTAGAGTGCAGCTTATCGATGAACATTCTATGGGCGAGAGTCAGATAATCACGCAGGAGAAACTTGATGTCACGACGAAAGAATGGAAGAAATATGAACTCATGCTCAAGTCGCCGCAGACCATCAACAATGCAAACCTCCGCATTATACTTGCCGGAAAGAACGGCATAGACCTTGAGCACGTATCGCTCTTCCCAAAAGAGACTTTTAAGAACAGAGATAACGGCTTGCGTCGCGACCTTGCACAAGCACTTGCCGATGCACATCCAGGTATTTTCCGCTTCCCTGGAGGATGTATTGTTGAAGGCGTTGACCTTGAGACGCGCTATCAGTGGAAGAACACAATCGGGCCTGTAGAAAACCGTCCGTTGAACCAAAACCGTTGGGAATACACCTTCGAGCATCGTTATTTCCCAGACTATTACCAAAGCTATGGACTCGGCTTCTTTGAGTATTTCCAGCTTTGTGAAGACATAGGTGCTGAGCCTCTGCCAGTGCTCAATGTTGGTATGGCGTGCCAGTATCAGAACTGGAACAACGAGGCTGCGCACGTGCCTGTTGACCAGTTGCAGCCTTACATTCAAGATGCACTCGACCTCATCGAGTTTGCCAACGGCGATGAATCGACCGTTTGGGGAAAGAAACGTGCCGAGATGGGACATGCAAAGCCATTCAACATGAAGTTTATTGCCATAGGCAACGAACAGTGGGATGACATGTATTTCAAGCGTCTGCGTCCGTTTGTTGAAGCAATCCGTACGGCATACCCAGACATAAAGATTGTAGGCACGAGCGGCCCTGACTCAGAAGGCAAGATGTTTGAGAAGGGCTGGGATGCAATGAGAGAGATAAAGGCAGACCTTGTTGATGAGCATTTCTATAGGAACGAAGAGTGGTTCCTCAGTCATGGGCTTCGTTATGAGGCTTACGACCGTAAGGGGCCAAAAGTGTTTGCAGGCGAATATGCTTGTCACGGAAAGGGAAAGAAATGGAATCATTTCGAGGCTTCACTGCTTGAGGCAGCCATGATGACAGACTATGAGCGCAATGCCGATGTGGTGTATATGACCGCATACGCACCTTTGTTTGCACATATCGACGGCTGGCAATGGCGTCCAGACCTTATCTGGTTTGACAATACGCGAATGTTCAAGTCGTGCAGCTATTATGTTCAGCAATTGTATATGACCAACAAGGGAACGAATATGATTCCATGTACGATGGACAAGAAGCCAGTTGCAGGTGAGGCGGGACTTTATGCAAGTGCAGTCATCGACAAGCAGAAGAAGGAATATATAGTGAAAGTGGTGAACGTGACTGACCAGACAAAGGATGTGACGCTAAACCTCAAAGGTATAAAAGGCGATGGAGTAGTGACAACGCTCACGCTTAATTCTACTAACCTCGATGCCGACAACACCCTCGATGCACCAGAGAAGATACATCCGATAGAAGGCGTAGCCACAGTGGCAGATGCTGCTATTACAGACAAACTTCCAGCAAAGACCTTCCGTGTATATAAGGTGAAGTACTAAGCGCAGATATAAATACAAGGGATTCTATAACTGCTATATAACATAGAAAAGATGGATTATTTGTTGCGATTATAAATGTTAAAATTCACTTTTTTGATAAAATGTTTGGATTTTATGTAAGAAAAGACTATATTTGCAAAACAAAATGATTGTGATAAAAAACTTATTATAAAACAAATTAAAATTTGAGTTAGTATGAGAAAGTTATTATTAGCAGTATTCGCAATGGCTGCATTCACTACAGCAAGTGCTCAGTTCAGTCTCAGCGGTTTGGCTAACAAAGTGAAAAAAGCAGCAAAGCAGCAAGTAGAAAAGACTGTAAACGAAACTGTCAATTCAGCAATCGTAGGAGTTAACCCTTGCAAGGATAAGTGGCGCATCGATAGCATTCAGGCATACGGTGTAAGGACAAGTAATAATTTCGGAAAGGTTTGGCTCGTTATCCATGCAGAGGCTATCGTTCCATTGAAGAATGGTTGTGTGTGGCTTGGTGGTTCGCTGAATCAGACATACGCAGTAATCAATGGTAAGACATATAAGCCAAATGAGTCAGCTGATCATAAATTCGAAATGCCAGAAGGAGTGCCTATGGTTATTGACACAAAGGATGCCAAAAGCGTTTATGTAACCGATGTTCCAGCTTCGGCAACAGAGATTCAGGCATATAATATGCATATGAATGTCGGTGGCTCTATCCATAAAGTCCTTTGGAAGAAGATTCCTATCACTTGGATAGAATAGCCTACCCCATTGCGAGGATAAATAATATTGGCACCTTCAGCTTTAATGCTTAAGGTGCCAATTACTTTTGTGTGTAGATATAAAGGACTACAATATGTCGTCTTGCAATAGGAATGGAATAATACCAATATATTCGATACCGTCTTCATCAGTCCACTGGTGCTCGTTTCCGCCTAATACAACAATTTTACGGAAAAAATCTTCACTATGGTGAAGTGAGAAGGTTTCTTGCTCTTTCTTTTCTTTTGTATATACGTTCAATGCAGATTGTATGTAAATCTTCCTATTTCCTGTGTTTACTACGAAATCTATTTCGTATTGTCTTTGCTCACGTTTGTTGTCTTTGGTAACTGTGATTTCAACCACGCCAACATCAACAGAATAGCCTCTACGTATCAATTCGTTGTATAGCATGTTTTCCATAAGGTGACTGTGTTCCTGCTGGCGGAAGTTGAGACGTGCGTTGCGTAGTCCAAGATCCGTAGCGTAATATTTAAGTGTAGATGCAAAATATCGCTTGCCTTTGATATCGTAGCGTTGTGTCTTAGATATAAGGAATGAGTCTTCAAGGAGGTCAAGGTATTTCTTTATCGTTGTGTCTGAAGTATTTCTCCTCATCAATGATTTTGTGGTCATTGATAATTTATGTGGATTTGTTAGACTTCCGATTGATGAATATATGGCGTTTGTAAGTGCGTCAATCACGCTATCATCGTTAAGAGCATAGCGCTCAACAATGTCTTTGAGATAGACATCCCTGTGTAAGTTAGCAAGGTAGTGCCTTTTTTCTTTTTCGTCATTTTCAAGCACGGCAAGGGGCATGCCTCCATATGTGAGATATTCTTCTAAGGCATCATGCTTCTCGATATGTCGATATGTGTAAAACTCTGCAAATGAAAGCGGGGAAACCTTTATCTCGTATCCACGGTCACGGAAGTTAGTGACAATGTCGGTAGATAGCATCTTGGAGTTGGAACCTGTAACATAGATATCTATATTTGGAAGAGCCATTAACGAACTTAGCGTGTCATAAAATGTGGTGTAAAGCAGGTCTTTGTCTTCGTCTGCTTCTTGGCTTTCATTGATTGATGTGTTTTTTATTTTATAAGAACGCTGTATCTCATCAATGAAAACATAGTATTTGCGACGTTTGTCCTTGCACTTTTCTCGAATGTAATCATGCAAGGTAATAGGGTTGCGAAAGTCAGCAAACTCGGCTTTCTCCAAGTCGATTTCGATGAATGCGCTTTCTGCAATGCCTTTCTTGAGTAAAGCTTGCTTATATAAAACCCTTAAGAGATATGATTTGCCACATCTTCTAATGCCTGTAATGATTTTGACTTTGCCGTTCCATCTCTTTTTCAAGAGTTTGTCTATGTATGAGGGTCTTTCAATATTCATAGTAGTGTTTGTTTTACGTTGTAAAAATAGTCGTGTTTGCGACTGTTTTTCCAGTGCAAAGGTAAAAAATATATATGAGAAATCCAAAAGAAATCAATAAAAATGTAACACGAAATGCGTGTTATGTGCAGTTTTTTTATTACCTTTGTGGCGAAATTGAAAAAATGATGAAAAGAACTTTTATATTCACATTACTTATACTTGTGGCAGTATGTAGCTACGCCATTACGTCAACTACTTATACCTTCGTGTCAGCTGAGTGGAAGTCAAAGATTGGCACGGTGGTATGCGATGGGAAGACAGATGGATGGACATGCAATGTACCTGCCACAGACTATGCTGAAGGACGTACTGATGCTGAAGGACGCCTCTATTCGCAAGGCGTCGGCGTGAAGACTGGCACAAGTGGTGCGGGCGCAACATCGGTGATAGAGTTCAGCGGAATTAAGAGAATCGTGGTCAACTTCTGCCAGAATTCATCGAAGGGTGCAGGAGCAATAAACATTAGGGTGGGCGATGGCGAACAGCAGTCGTATGCAATCGCTAAGCCTGTGGTAAGCGGTAGTGGCGTGTATAACCGCGACACAATCTTCACATTCAATGGAGAGACTGGCAAGGTCTCGTTCTCTGTTGATTGTACGCAGAACGGCATCTACATCAATACGATAACCATCTATGCCGATAACGGTAGCAATGACAACCCTGATGTAAGCACGAAGATATTCAAGATTATCTCGTCTCAGTCAGAACTCAAGGACGGTGACGAGGTGATGTTCGGACTGAAAGACACAACATTGCCATACGTCATGGGCGTGTTCGATGAGTATGTGTCGAGGAACAATATAGGCGTGGTTAGCGCGAAATATAATGCTGACCATACTATAGTGAATGAAGTTCCAGAGGCAGTATATACGGTTGAGACCTACGAGGGAGGCATTGCCTTCTGGGATTATACGGGTGGATGCCTTGTGGCAAGTGGTGGAAATCCTAACCACGGCAACAACAACTACCTGACGGTTTGGGATAAATACGTCAGCGATAGTTATGGTGACTATGGCGTATGGGATGTAACCGTCAACGAAGACATGACAATGCAAGTGAAGTCGCGTGGCGTCTCGCGCAGTAACATAATAATGTATAACCCGAATCAGATGGCGGGGAGAAAGATATTTGCTTGCTATGCAGACTCCACTTCCTACACTCGCGTCTCGATATATAAACGTGGTGGCAGTGCCATCTATGGCGATGCAAACTGCGACGGACAGGTCGATGTGGGCGACATCACCACAATTGCTTCCTTCTTGCTCGGCGAGAAGCCAACGGCATGGAGCCGTGAGAATGCCGATGCAAATAAAGATGGTGACATAGACGTTGCCGACATTACTGCGACGGCAATGATAATACTTGGCAAAGAGTAAAGCGAATATAATAGTCTCGAAAATATAATTCAAACAAAATAACAAAACAAACAATGGCAAAGAAAGCTTTATTGATGATTCTCGATGGTTGGGGAATCGGTAAGAAAGGCGAAGGCGATGTAATATTCAATACACCTACACCTTATTTAGATTATCTCTATGCAGTTAGTGCACACTCACAATTGATGGCATGTGGCGAGGACGTTGGTCTGCCTGATGGTCAGATGGGTAACTCGGAAGTAGGACACCTCAATATCGGTGCCGGACGTATTGTCTATCAAGACCTCGTGAAGATTAACCGTGCTTGCAAGGACAACAGCATCATGCAGAATCCTGATATCGTTGCTGCTTTCTCTTATGCAAAAGAGACTGGTAAGGCAGTGCATTTCATGGGACTTACCTCTGACGGTGGCGTGCATTCATCACTCGACCATCTCTACAAACTCTGCGAGATAAGCAAGAGCTACGGACTCACAAAGACATTTATCCATTGCTTCATGGATGGTCGCGACACCGACCCAAAGAGTGGTGTAGGTTTCATTCGTGAACTTGAGCAGCACGCAGAGGCTAACGACTGCAAGATAGCAAGCATCGTTGGTCGTTTCTATGCTATGGACCGCGACAAGCGTTGGGATAGAGTCAAGGACGCATACGACCTTCTCGTTGAAGGCAAGGGCAAGCAGGCTGCCGACATGGTTAAGGCTGTGGAAGAAAGCTATGCTGACGGTGTGACAGATGAGTTCATCAAGCCAATCAATAACAGCACTGTAGATGGTACGATAAAGGAAGGCGACGTCGTAATCTTCTTCAACTTCCGCAACGACCGTGCAAAGGAACTCACTATCGTGCTCACTCAGCAGGATATGCCAGAGCAGGGAATGAAGACTATCCCTGGACTCCAGTATTACTGCATGACTCCATACGATGCATCGTTTACGGGCGTTCATATCCTCTTCCCAAAGAAAGACGTTGAGAATACGCTCGGTGAATACCTCAGCAAGCAAGGTCTGAAGCAGCTCCACACAGCCGAAACCGAGAAGTATGCCCACGTTACTTTCTTCTTCAATGGAGGCCGTGAGCAGCCATTCGAAGGCGAAGACCGCATACTCGTTCCGTCACCAAAGGTTGCTACCTACGACTTGAAGCCAGAGATGAGCGCTTACGAGGTTAAGGATAATCTCGTTGCTGCAATCAAGGAAGACAAGTACGACTTCATCGTCGTAAACTTCGCAAATGGCGACATGGTAGGCCACACAGGCGTATATCATGCAATAGCAAAGGCTGTATGGGCAGTTGATAATTGCGTACACGACGTTATCGAGGCAGCAAAGGCAATGGGATATGAGGCTATCATCATAGCCGACCACGGTAATGCCGACAATGCTGTCAATGCAGACGGAACGCCAAACACTGCTCACTCGTTGAACCCAGTACCATTCATCTATGTTACCGACAACAACAGTGCATGTGTGAAGGATGGTCGTCTGGCCGACGTTGCTCCTTCAATCCTCCATATCCTCGGCCTCGAACAGCCTGCAGATATGACTGGAGAGAACCTTATCGAAGATTAGGTGACCCCACCACGAAACCGTAAAAATTGTTGTAGGTTATAGGTTTATTCGATTCCTCGAAATATCGAATAATCGAAATCTCGTATTTCAAGATTTATGGATGTAAGAATAGAACAAAGCTGGAAAGTGAAGCTTGATGATGAGTTCAACAAGCCTTACTTTTCGGCTTTGACTGCTTTTGTGCGCCAGGAGTATTCCTCCACGACATGCTATCCACCGGCACGGCTCATCTTTAACGCCTTCGACCTCTGTCCGTTCGACAAGGTCAAGGTAGTCATCATCGGGCAAGACCCGTACCACGAGCCAGGGCAGGCTCACGGCTTGTGCTTCTCGGTCAATGACGGAGTGCAGTATCCGCCGTCACTCCTTAATATATATAAGGAGATAGAAGACGACCTCGGCATCAGGCATACGTCGGGCAACCTGACCGAATGGGCTCGTCAGGGCGTGCTGCTGCTCAACGCCACGCTTACCGTGCGAGCACATCTTGCAGGCAGTCATCAGCGTCGCGGATGGGAGACATTCACCGATGCCGTGATACAGAAACTCAGTCGCGAACGCGACAATCTTGTCTTCATTCTTTGGGGAAGCTACGCGCAAAGCAAGGCTGTGTATATTGATGCCACGCACCATCTCGTGCTGAAGTCACCGCATCCGTCGCCACTTTCGGCGCATCGCGGCTTCTTCGGCAACAAACATTTTTCACTC
>JAUNQM010000306.1 GCA_030536165.1 Prevotellaceae bacterium
TATAGGTTTGTGAAAATCAAATATGCCATAGGAATCATTTGGCATAATCGCTATTGTTTTGGGGGCTGGCGTAGAAAAGTTTTTTGTGATAAATCTATTTTATTTCTCAAACAATTTCTCAACAAATCATTACGCCCTGAAAGGTAGGGTGTTCAAAATGCGTAACAAAAACAGGATTGTTTTTTAGTCATTATACGCACCACATTACTCTCTAAAATGGTTTTTAGACGGTAAAACCGTCTCACTTTTTAGGACTTCGGCTCTGCCGCCTGAGCACCTACGGAGCGCAAGAACCGACGGTTTCAACCGTCGGAGAGGGAACTACATCAAATATCGACCTCGAAGGGGTCGCACAACATATAATAAACTTCAGAGGTGCTGCCCCTTCGAGGCAGTTGTACCTGATAGCCTTTTTCCCTACGGCTGAAGCCGTAGGTTACTATTTAATGTGACGGTTTCCACCGTCATATTTCCTTTGCAGGGATAGGTGTGAAGTGTATTTTCTATGCAAAAACATGTCTCGTTTTTTATGTTTATTTTGAACACCCTACCTGAAAGGGCAATTGCGTAGCGTTCACAGCCCAGGGTAGAGCGTAGCGACACCCTGGGTATGCACATCCGCCATCATATCGTTACGCCCTGATAGGGCAACAGTAAGACAACGCAGATAACACTTTTGTCCTTACAGGACGTAATGGCTATAATTTTCCCATTACCAATCCCAGGGTGTCGCTACGCTCTGCCCTGGGCTATGTACCGCTGCGCGGCTGCCCTTTAAGGGCGTGCCACATGGTCTATCTGACAGCTGATTATAGAGTTTTCAAGCTTGCTTGTAAAAGGCTATAAACAGATGACTGCATAGCACGTAAGTGCTGCAAAAATCGACCATTGTTCTTAAACAAAGAGATAAAGGAGTTCTTAACACAGCTTTTTATAAGCAAGCCCTTTTGCGCGACAATATTTGCCACCTTATTACGTTATTATAATAATGAAGTTCAGCATCATCATACCAGCATACAACGACAAAGGGACTCTTGAGGAATGCCTTGGGAGTGTATTGTCGCAAGGTTTTGACGACATGGAGGTAATCGTGGTTGACGATGGCTCAGAGACTCCCGTAAGTATTGAGCGTTCGCCTATCGTTAATCTCATTCGCATTACTCATGCAGGACTGTCAGCAGCACGAAATGCTGGGATAAGCATTGCAAAAGGCGATTACCTGCTCTTTATTGATTCCGATGACTGGATTGAACGAGGCACGCTGAAGGTGCTATGCGACGCAGTTGATGCTAACCCTGACTGCGACATCATTGAGTATCCAATCAACATACACGAAGGTGGGCAAGACGAGCATAAACTTGTATTTGAAGACAAGAACTATCAAGCTTTGATTGATGACTATTGGCTCGGATGCAAGGCTTACCGACATAGCTACGCTTGCAATAAGGTGTTCAAGCGCGATTTGTTTGCTTCCGTTGAGTTTCCTGTAGGAAAGAAGTTTGAGGACGTGCACACGTTACCGAAACTTCTCGATGCGTCACGCAAAGTGATGACAATAAGCCAAGGACTCTACCACTACATGTGGAATCAAGAAGGTATCTGCGCAAAGGCTGGAATGCAAGACCTCACACAGTTGCTTGAAGCCCACATCAACGTGATGGAGAAATGGACCCTTGCTGAGAAGAAAGGCTTCAGCGAGTATTTCATGCACGTGCTGAACATACAGATTGACGTATATAAAGCCGGCGGCAAAGTAATTCTGCCTGCATATAAGATAGAATCGTTCCCGATGGACATAAAGACCAGAATTAAATATCTCGGTTATAATGTTCTTGGCATAAACAAACTATGTAAGATATGGAAATACCTTTCGTAAGTTTCATCATACCATACTACAACGTGCCCATCGCCTTGCTTCGCGAATGTGTAAATAGCATTGAAGCATTGACGACCGAAAAGGAAATCATTATCATCAACGATGGCTGCGATGAAAGCCTCGAAGAGTTTTCCGAGTCGTGCATCATAAGAAAGGTTGAGCATGGAGGTCAGGCTGCAGCACGCAACTATGGCATCGATATTGCAAAGGGGGAATACATCCAGTTTGTAGATGCTGACGACACGATTATCACGCAAAACTATCAGCAGATTATAGACATTGTGGAGAAAGAACAACCCGACATGTTCTATTTTCATTTTGCCTCTCACAGTAGGCAGAGCAAGGATTCTGTTTCGTACAAGGCAATGACTGGTGCAGAGTTCATGAACCGACAGAACATCTACGGCGTTTCGTGGAACTACATCTTTCGCAAGTCTCTCTTAGGAGAGTTGAGGTTCACGGGCGGCATTGTGCATGAAGACGAGGAATTCACGCCACAGCTCATCGTCAGTGCGAAGAAGTTCTATTTCACTAACAGCAAAGCCTACTTCTACCGCACCATGCCATGTTCGACGATGACAAACAGAGAAGAGGAACACATCTCGAAACGGCTTAACGATTTCCTATATGTGATGCTGAGTCTGAAAGACAAAAGCGAGACACAGACAGACCTGCTGTCATGCAAGGCAATTACCCGCCGCACAAACCAACTATGCATGGACTACATATATAATATAGTAGCCCTGGGACGCAAGCACGAATTAAAAGGTCGCTTGCAAGACTTGAAAGAGAACGACCTCTACCCTCTCCCACTCAAGTTCTACACATGGAAATACTATCTCGCAGCGATTGTTAGTCGGTTTGTAGATTGAAGCCTACCCCTAACCCT
>JAUNQM010000307.1 GCA_030536165.1 Prevotellaceae bacterium
TCCAACTCGAATACACAAAGGCTGACATCTCAATCAATGCTCCCCTGGTCTATAACCGTGTAATCAAGAAAGGCAACGTGACGAGGAAGGATATGTTTAGCCTCTATGCTTTTGAGAACACGCTCAATGTGCTGGAGCTGACTGGGAAGGAAATAAAAGGACATCTTGAATACAGCTACGATAAGTGGGTTAACACGATGAAGAGTCCTGACGATGAGATATTCGTGCTTGATGGCAAGTTCTTCAAGAACCGCACCTACAACTTCGACTCAGCAGCAGGCATCATCTATGAGGTTGACGTCACAAAGCCTAATGGTCAGAAGGTGAACATCAAGAGCATGGCTGACGGTAGTCCATTTGATGAGAACAAAACCTACCGCGTGGCAATGAACTCATATCGCGCTAACGGTGGTGGCGAGCTGTTGACCAAAGGTGCAGGCATCGCAAAGGAAGATATTGAGAAGCGTATAGTCTTTACCTCAGAACGCGACCTGCGATATTACCTTACGGAGTATATCAAGGAACATGGGCACATCACTCTTCACGAGGGTAACAACTGGAAGTTCGTACCAGAGACATGGGCAGAGAAAGCCATAGAGAGAACGCCAGTAAGATGATGTGAAACTATTGTTAGGGATTGTCTATAAAGCGAAAGCCCTTCACTGCCCCCCTCATAGGGAGTGAAGAGCAATAACTGTTAATCCACAACATGAGAAAACTTGTTGTTTTTCTATTTGCAATTCTTCTTTTTAGTGATGCGGATGCACGCGTCACCTATAATTTCAATCCAAATTGGCAACTATTTGGAAAGACGATTTCGCTACCTCATGCATGGAACGAAGATGAGGCATACGCGCGCCCAATAGCAGAATTGAGCGACAGTATCGTGGAATACACCAAGCATTTTCGGCTGCCAAAAATGAAGTCTGGCTCAAGAGTGCTACTTGAGTTTGAAGGTGCTCGTATGGCGGCTGAAGTGTTTGTCAATGGCAGGCAGATGGTTTTATCGGAGGATGGCATTGCTGCCTTTGGCTGTGATATTACCGATGCTGTCATTAAGGGGGAGAACACTATTCTGGTTGTTACTGACAACGATTGGTCATATCGAGAACGCCGCAGAGGTTCGCGTTTCCAATGGAACGACAAGAACTTTAATGTGAATTACGGTGGACTACAAAAGAATGTTCGTCTGCACATTGTCCCTGCTATTTATCAGACTCTGCCATTGTTTAATTCGTTAGGCACAACTGGGCAATACATCTATGCCAAAAACTTCGACATAGTAGGTCGCAGTGCCGACATTCATGTAGAGACAGAGGTGCAAAACACTACTGGCAAAGACGTGGCTCGGCAGATGACTGTCACAATAGAAGACCCAGATGGAAACACTGTTGCATCGTTCATGAGCAAGAAGACTATTGTTCCTGCAAAGGGAAAGGCTATCCTTGCTGCCGAGAGTAGAGTTGGCAACCTGCATTTCTGGAGTTGGGGCTATGGCTATCTATATAAGGTGCATACAACAATAAAGGACGATGAAGTGGTTACAACCACAGGCTTCCGCAAGGCAGAGTTCAAGCACGGAATGGTCTATCTCAACGACAGGGTGATGCATGTGCATGGATATGCACAGCGTTCGAGCAACGAGTGGCCAGGCGTGGGCATGAGTGTCTCGCCATGGTTGGCAGACTACGGCAATGACCTTTGCGTTAAAGGTGGTGGAAACCTTGTTCGATGGATGCACATCTGTCCGTGGAAACAGGAAATAGAATCATGCGACCGCGTCGGACTTATCGAAGCAATGCCAGCAGGAGATTCAGAAGCCGATGTCAACGATGTTCGATGGGATATGCGTAAGGAGGTGATGCAGGCAAGCATAATCTATAATCGCAACAATCCTTCAATCCTTCTCTATGAGTGTGGCAACAAAGGTATTAGCCGCGAACACATGGTTGAGATGAAAGCCATACGTGACAAATACGACCCTCATGGTATGCGTGCCATTGGTTCACGCGAAATGCTTGACGTGGATGAAGCAGAGTATGGTGGAGAGATGATGTATATTAACAAGTCGCTGACTAAGCCTATGTGGATGATGGAGTATTGCCGCGACGAAGGTCTGCGTAAATACTGGAACTCATGGACACCGACCAATCTTAATCGTAACTGGAAACCTGTCGGCGGCAATATGGTAGTCGATAACTCAAAACTGCTCTACCACGAAGAAGGTTATGGACCGCTATATCGCAATGCTCCTGCTAATTCTTATAACCACAACAGCGATGAGTTTGCCGTGGAATTAGTCCGTCGTTGGTACGACTATTGGTTAGAACGCCCTGGCACAGGCGACTTTGTCAATTCCGGTGGTGCCAAGATAATCTTTGCCGACACTCACACTCATTGTCGTTCTGAGATGAACTATCGTCTCAGTGGCGTGGTTGATGCCATGCGAATACCTAAGGACGGTTACTATGCACATCAGGTGATGTGGGACGGATGGGTTGACGACCTCAAGCCTCACACCTATATTATCGGTCACTGGAATTACGATACCGCAACACTTGGCAAGGCAAAGCTCGACACGATTCCCGTGGTCTATGTTGTGAGCAATGAAGACGAGACGCCTGTATTAACCGTCAATGGCAAGCACATAAATATCACTCCTCAACACGACTATAAGTACCTTTATTCATATCTAAACTAGCCTATTAAGGCCTGCGAACTGAAGGCTACATGCAGAAAATCATCGAGGACAATCCAC
>JAUNQM010000050.1 GCA_030536165.1 Prevotellaceae bacterium
ACATTCTTGAAGATAATAAGAGGAATGTCAAAAAGTACAGTACAGAAAAAGATTTAGGTTTTGTTCAACTTATTGAAGACAAGATAAGGTGTGAGTTTCTTGATCTGAATAGAAATGCTGAAGAAACAAAGCTGTTTGAATATTTTTGCGAAAAACTTAAGCAGTGCCCAGGATTTAGGATTAAGGTAAAATTAGACTTCTTGTTCAATGAATTAATTGAAGGAATTACGAGAAGCAGAGATACGAATTTTATACATAGAAAATATAAAGATGTAATAGATGAAGTTTATGATTTAAGATATATTACACCGTATAAGGTGTACTTAGCATATAAGTTAGCACAGACAAAAATAAAAGTATTACAATCCGAAGGTGTGTTTGATGGGAGTAAAGTGAATAAAAAGATTTGAAATATACGTGGTTAATTTATATATGTAGCCGTTTGCCCAACTAGCCACAATGAAAGATTGTTTGCAAATCTTCTTGCGGCTGGCAGGAAAAGAGCAGATGATTCTACGTTAGTGCCTATGGTTACCGCCTATGCCATAAATAAAAAATCCCGAAGACGCGTTATAGGTCTTCGGGATTCGTGGAAATTATATGTACCGATTGTTACTCTGTTGGAGCTGTCTCTGCACCTTCCTCTTCTGGTGTGCACTGCTTGATATACTTGTTGATAAGGTTTACAACACCCTGTGGTGCGCTACCGTTAGAGAGTTCGAGTGACTTGTTGAGGTATTCCAATGCTGCTGTCTTGTCGTAGAGCATTGCGTTACGTCCACGATAGAGGTAGTTCATATAGAAGCTTGGAGTCTTATCGATAGCCTGAACAAAGTATTTGTCAGCCTCCTGAGCGTTTGTCACGCAGTCAGCTTCGTTACCTGCCTGGCTGAAGTCCTGTGCAAGTTCGAAGTAGTAGTTGCCTAACTGTGCGATTTCTGTACCCTTTGAACTTCCAGACTTATCCATATACTGCTTGTAGTATTCAATAGCCTTTGTTGGATTGTCCATGTAGCTATATACGTCAGCGATAGCTGAGAGAGCGTCAACGCGCTTGTCGTTCATCTCATATGCCTTGCTGAAAGCACCGAGTGCTTCGTCATACTTCTTCACGCCTTTGAGTGCGTATCCGTAGTAGATATAGTCGAGGAATGACTTCTCGAACTTCTCGTTAGCAAAGAATGTAGTTGCGAGTGAATCGGCTTCCTCGTACTTCTTAAGGTCTGTGAGGTTGTAGATTTCAAAACGTTTGAATGCTACGTTTTCTGGATACTTTGTACCTGCTTCTTCGCAAACTTCAATAGCCTTGTTGAAGTCCTTTGCGCCGAGTGAGAGTGAGAATACGTAGTTTGCGAGGTCAGACTCTGTAAGAGTGCTCATGTCGCATTCTGCGTAAGCCTTTGCTGCCTCAGCAGGGTGGTTGCCACGATAGTACATGTCGGCAATCAGGCGCTTTGTGTTTACGCCTTGACAGTTCTGACCCATACGCTCAAGCATTGCCTTTGCCTGGTCAGCAAACTTATCCTTATAGATGTTTGCATACTTGACATAAGCGGTAGTGTCAGTTGGATTGGCATTAACAGCCTGCTCATATTCACTTGCAGCTGCACCGCCATCGTCCTGCATATAGTGCAGGTCGCCGAGGAACATGTGAACCTTTGCGTCCTTTGGATTCATGGCAAGAGCCTTCTGTGCAATGTCTTCAGCTGAAGCGAAGTCCTTTGCATCTGCAAAGACGTTACCCAAAGCAATGATTGCATCGGTATCTTTCTTATTCTTCTTGAAGAACTTTGTAGCTTCTTTCTGTGCTGTCTTTGGGTCTGACTTGATGAGACCACTGATTTGCTCCAGAGTCATCTGTGCAAATGTGTGTCCGGCAAATGTTGCCAGTACAAGAGAAACGAGTAACTTTTTCATAATGTCTATTCTTTTATTAATTTTGATTGGTCGATATTTTGACAATTCAATTTTCTGTCGTGTCGCTTTTACTAATTTGACGCTTTGGCGTTAATATGGTTTAACTTCCACCTCTTGACCTTGTTGTATGATTGCTGGCAGAAGTCCTGATTTGAGTATTACTTTCTGTGCTATGTATGTCTGCAAGAAGTTGCAGAATCCCCATGAAAGTCCGCGTCGTGGGTCGGAGAGTATCATGTAGATTGGTCGTGACAATGGGTAGTCGTCAGTATAGAGGTAATACTGGAACGGCTTGAAACTGTCGGCAGGCTTTGCTTCAGCTTGACGGCTGACCGACATGATGCGCACGTCCTTAGTGAATGTAAGGTTGAGTGTGTCGCGATGGTCGCCTACCCAGTTCACGCCTACTACGCCTATTGTGTTAGGATGGTTGGAAACGTATTCTACTACATCCTTTGTTTTTTCGAGTGCCATGAGGTTGTCAGCCTTCAGTTCCTTACCATAGCATACGGAGTCCATAACGAACTGTACTGTGCTGGAGTTTGGATTGTCGAAGACAACAATTATAGGTTCGGACGAAGCTCCTTCATATACTTCATCCCAGTATTTCTTTTTCCCCGAGAGAATGTCTCGGAGTTGATTTGTCGAAATTAAAGTATCACGTTGCGACTTGTTTACGATAAGTGCAAGTCCGTCTTTTGCGAGGAGTATTTCTTTCGGGCGGAATTGTTTCTGGCGGAAGAACTCCATCTCCTGATCTTTGAGTTTTCTTGTCGTGATAGCCAAGCGCACGCTATCCTTCATAAGAAGGTTGAGTGCATTTACCTCATCAGTATAAATAGGTGTGATTTTTGCTTTATAATATCGATTGTGGAACACGGCGAGTTCCTCGTCGATAATAGGACTAAAACTTTCGTCAGAAGCAATGTTCACTGCTCCTGACGAATAAGTGTCTGTCCATTTCTCATCTACGGGCTTCTTGTTGCCGCACGAAGCGACAACAAGTCCCATAGAAGTTATTAGGAATCCTACTAAAGTGTAGAATACTTTCTTAGTCATTTACTGCAATCTGAAGGTTACAGGCAATGTATATTTAACACGCACTGCAGAACCGTTCTGCTTACCAGGAATCCAGTTAGGCATTGACTTAACAACGCGAACAGCTTCCTTGTCAAGTGATGGGTCAACAGACTTTACAACTTGAACGTCGGTAATAGAACCATTCTTTTCAACGACGAATGTTACGATAACACGACCCTGAATACCATTTTCCTCTGCTACAACAGGGTACTTGATATGCTTGCTCAGATACTGCATGAGTGCTGACATACCACCAGGGAAGTCAGGCATCTGCTCAACGACGTCGAAGATCTTTTCTTCCTTGACTTCCTCAGGAGGAGCCTGAACTGTGATAGTCTTCAAGTCGGCAATATCCTTACCGTTTTCTTCATCGTTACCTTTAACGTCGGCGATAGAAACGCTACCCTTAGCGTTCATGAGGTCTTCCTGGTTCTTCAGAGTTTCCTTTTCGTCAACTTCTTCGTCCTTCTTGATGACAGGAGCCGTGAACTTTACGGAACTCTTTACAGCCTGGATTTCCTGTGGCTTTTCTATCTTTACGACTTTCTCTTTCTGCTTTACTTCTGCATTCTTCTTCAGCTTAGAGAGCTGTGTGACTTCTGTCACAGCAACCTTATCCTGACCAGCAGTTGCCAACTGGTAGAGACCAGCAGCACCTACGATGGCAGCGATTGCGAGAACAATGCAAACGAGTGCTATGTTATATCGCTTAGCGGTACCTCTACGGAGAGCGTATGCTCCGTATTCTTTGTTACGACCATCGAATATGATGTCGCACCACTGTTGTTGGTTAAGATCTACTCCACTTGCCATAATTCTTTCATTTTATTATTCGCCAGTTGGTTCTTCCTTAATTTCATCAGAGTGGTCAACACCAGTAAGGTTCTTGACAAGCTTCACGTCAATAGGACCAATCTTGTCAATAACGTATTTACCGATAGCGCATATCTGCATTTCATCGAGAGCATCTACAAGGTTCTTATACGTAGCATCCTTGAATGCACGGATAATGATTGTAGGAGTACCATCTGCACCCTTAATCTTGCTGAGTTCCTTCTTATAGTCCTCATCAGATACTTTGAGGGCAAGTTTGTCTTGATCAAGCTTGTATTTCTTTTCGAGTGCTGAAAGATTCTTCTTCTGCAAGAAGCCTCTGAGACCATTTGCTGAATAATCTGTAGTCTTGAGGAACTTAGGATCTTCAGTGTTTGGCTGTCCTTCGTAGTAATAAATCTTGTTGCCAGCATCAAGGAGGAGAGTTACAGCCTGAGAAGCCTTAACCTCTGAACGGTCCTGATCCTGAATGTCCTTATCGTTTGAAGGCATTGCCAACTCCATAGTCTGTGGCTTAACGAGAGACGTACAAAGCATGAAGAATGTAATCAACAACATGTTCATATCGACCATTGGAGTGAAATCGACGCGAACATTTTTCTTTTTCTGTTTACTTTTACCAGTGTTTGTTGCCATGATTAGTCCTCCACCTTTTTAAGTGATGTCAACAGGTAGTAACGGTTCTCGCGGATGTCCTGGAGCTGTGTCATTACTCTATTGATGATTGAATACGGAGTATTAGAGTCTGCCTTGATGGCAACCTTGATGTCGCGGTTATAAGCGCGGCAAGCTAATACCCACTCTTGGAATTCGCTGTGTCCACCGTCGATGCTATCCATTGGGATTCCCAGGTTCTTGAGCTCGGCGTCACGATCCTTCTCATCGAGTGAGAGGAACTGTCCGAGTATTTCCATTGGGGCACCGAAAGTCTGTGACTTAATGAAGGCAACTCTCTGCTCGTTAGAGAATGACTGACCGAACTTGTCGGACATGTCACCGAGTACGCCGTCCATTGCGCCTTGCGTATCCAAGCCCATAAAGACTTTTCCAGTCTTATCTACAAGGATAGAAAGAACGTCCTTTTCTGGCACCTTGATTTCCGAAACGGATGACGGAGTAACCACCTTTACTGGCTCCTTCTTTACGAATGTTGAAGTCAACATGAAGAAAGTCAGCAAGAGCACAGTTACGTCACTCATCGCGGTCATGTCGATGAACGTATCTTTCTTTGCAACTTTAATCTTACCCATAATTTCCGAGTGTTAAATTAGAAAAATTAAAAGGGTAACGATTAAGCTTCGTCGCTATGAGTAGCTGCGTATGTGTTTACAATAGAGAAACCGATTTCGTCGAGTGCGAAAGTCAGGTGGTCAATCTTATTTGTAAAGTAGTTGTAAGTAATGATTGCGAGAGCACCTGTAGCAATACCGCAAGCAGTATTAACGAGGGCCTCAGAAATACCTGTTGACAATGCAACTGAGTCAGCGCCACCACCTGATGCGAGGGCTGCGAATGACTTGATCATACCGGTTACAGTTCCGAGAAGTCCGAACAGAGTACCGAGTGAAGAAATAGCTGCGATGATAGGGAGGTTCATCTGGAGTGTAGGCATTTCGAGAGCTGTTGCTTCTTCGAGTTCCTGACGGATAGCGATGAGCTTCTGATCCTTCTTCATAGTCTTATCTTCTTCGCAAGCTGCATACTTCTTAAGAGTTGCGCCTACTACGTTTGCTACAGAACCTTTCTGCTTGTCGCAGAGCTGCTGGCACTTAGCAAGGTCACCACCCTTGAGGGCTTCCTTGATGTTTTCAACGAACTTACGGATGTTACCCTTACCGAAAGCTGAACGGAGAGCGAAGAAGCGTTCGATAGAGATTGCAAGTACTGTAAGGAACAGACCCTGGATAAGAGGAACGATAACGCCACCTTTGTAAACTGTTCCGAGGAGGTTTCCGTCAAGAACTTCACCTTCTGGGTTGCCGCCAACGAAGTGGTCAGGGTTTCCATAAACGAACTTGTAGATTAATGCTGCGATTACGATACATGCAATGATAATCCAAATTGCCTGTTCGATACCTTTGAATCCTGTTGATTTTTTCTTAGCAGGAGTCGCTTTTACTTGTGTTGCCATAAATGTAATAATGTTTAAGTTATAAAAAATTTAATTAAAATATAATTTGTTTTCAATAAGTCTGTTGTAGTGTGGACACAATCCAACCTCGCTTTATATTTTGCAAATATAATCAAATAAGTTCAGCCAGCAAGCACTTATTAATATTTTTTAACCGATTTTTAAACTTTTCGTTTGTTTTTGTGCTGGCGCGACTATACGGCTGAGTGGTTTTACGGTCGTTTGCTTGAAACTTGTTTTAATTGTTTTCGAAAAGTCGAATCATCGAAAAATCGAAATTTCGTAAGACTTAAAACCAGAAACAATCCTCAGACTCCTTTTATGAAAGCTTTGCGAGTGATTCTTTTATTCTGCGCATTGCCTCAATAATGTTTTCATCGCTGGTCGCATAACTCATGCGGAAGCATTCCGGACTTCCGAAAGCATCGCCACCAACTGTTGCCACGTGTCCTGTTTCAAGCAGATACATGGCAAGGTCTGTTGAGTTTGCAATTACTTTTCCGTCTTCGGTCTTTTTCCCAAAGAAGGAAGAGCACTTAGGGAACAGGTAGAATGCTCCGTTTGGCGTATTTACTTCAAGTCCTGGTATTTCTTTTGCCAGTCTTACAATGAGGTCGCGTCTCTTCTCAAAGGCTTTCCTCATTGTCTCTACGCACTCTTGTGAAGCTTCGTATGCAGCAACGGCAGCCTTTTGCGAGATAGAGCATGGGCCACTGGTGTATTGTCCTTGCAGTTTGTTGCACCCGCTGACAATCCATTCTGGTGCAGCAATGTAACCTATGCGCCATCCTGTCATTGCGTATGCTTTCGACACGCCATTGACAATGATGGTTCTCTCTTTCATTCCGTCAAACTGTGCAATGCTTTCGTGCTTACCAACATAATTGATATGCTCGTAGATTTCGTCTGAGATGACAAATAGGTCGTCGTGCTTCGTGATTACGTCGGCAAGTGCCTTTAGTTCTTCCTTTGAATAAACGCTGCCTGTTGGGTTGCTTGGTGAGCAAAGGATGAGCATGCGTGTCTTAGGCGTAATGGCTGCTTCAAGCTGTTCGGGCGTTATCTTGAAGTTCTGCTCGAATGTCGCTTCGATAAATACGGGTTTTCCGCCTGCAAGCAAGACCATCTGTGGGTAGCTTACCCAGTAAGGTGCGGGGATGATAACTTCCTCACCATCGTTGACAAGAGCCATCACGGTGTTGCATACACTCTGCTTTGCGCCATTCGATACGAGTATTTCCGATGGCGAATACTCCAAGCCATTCTCTTGTTTGAGTTTGTTGCTTACAGCTTTTCTTAGATCAGGGTATCCTGGCACAGGTGAATAGGTTGAGAAGTTTTCGTCTATTGCTTTCTTGCCTGCATTCTTTATGTGGTCGGGAGTGTTGAAGTCAGGTTCCCCCACACTCATATTTATTACGTCAATACCTTGCGCCTTCATTTCGCTGCTCTTCTGCGACATTGCAAGCGTAGCCGAAGGTGCCAGTCGGTTTAGTCTTTCTGATAGTTTCATGTTGGGTTATGTTTTTGCGGTTGATTGTCCTTTACAAATGCAGGGTGTGTCCCATTCGTTCTTTCTTTGTTTCCAGGTATCGCCTATTATATTCGTTTGGGGTAATCTCTATTGGTTCGTTTTTTACTATTTCGAGCCCGTACGACTCCAAGCCAATTCTTTTCACAGGATTATTAGTCAGCAGTCGCATCTTGTGTACGCCGAGTTTCTGCAATATCTGTGCGCCGCAGCCATAGTCTCTCTCGTCAGCTTTGAAGCCAAGATGTATGTTTGCATCAACTGTGTCGAGTCCTTCTTCCTGTAGCTTGTATGCAGCAATCTTGTTCATCAGTCCTATGCCACGTCCTTCTTGTTGCATATAGACAATGACGCCTTTTCCTTCCTTGTCTATTCGTTGCATTGCCTTGTGCAGTTGGTCACCGCAATCGCAACGAAGGCTACCGAATACGTCTCCTGTCAGGCAAGATGAGTGTACACGGACAAGTATTTCTTCGTCATCTTCCCATTCTCCCTTGATTAATGCCACGTGTTCAAGTCCGTTTGAAATTTGTCGGAATGGTACTAACTTAAAGTGTCCCCATGCAGTGGGGAAATCTACTTTTTCGCCCATTTCAACGATAGATTCCTTCTTTAGCCTGTACGCTATGAGATCTTTTATCGATACCACTTTGAGGTCGTATTTCTCTGCAAACTCCATCAACTGTGGAAGCCTTGCCATTGTTCCGTCCTCATTCATTATTTCTATTAGTGCACCGGCAGGGTAGAGTCCTGCGAGTTTGCAGAAGTCGAGGCATGCTTCTGTGTGTCCAGCACGTCTCAGCACGCCATTGTCCTGTGCATACAGTGGATTTATGTGCCCTGGGCGACCAAAAGTCTTCGATGTTGATTGTGGGTCAGCGAGTGCTTTTATTGTCTCAGCTCTGTCATGAGCCGATACGCCTGTCGTGCAACCTTCAAGTTTGTCAATGGTGATGGTGAACGGAGTCCCTAAGGCTGAAGTGTTATCTGTTACCTGATGCGACAGTTCGAGTTCCTTGCATCTTGCTATTGTCAGCGGTGCGCAGAGCACTCCACGAGCATATTTCAGCATGAAGTTCACCTTTTCGGCATCAATCTTCTCGGCTGCAATTATGAGGTCTCCTTCGTTCTCGCGGTCTTCGTCGTCAACCACGATAACGAATTTTCCTTCTTTGAAGTCAGCTATTGCTTCGTCTATTTTGTTGAGCTTTATCATTGTCTATATATAATAAGGTGTGGTTATGGCTCTGGGCTTTCTATATTTTCTGGGTTATCTATATTATCTTGACCCTCTAAGTCTTTTTCTTCTTCCACATGGGCAAACATGCGTATGCGCTCGCATGTGAGTTCATTGTTCTTTACTGTCTGGCGTATGTCATGCAGCAGCGTCAGGCGGAATCGCCATATTCTGAAGTAGAAGAACAAACCGAGAGGCAGTATTATTGCCGTTGCTATATTGAGCCAGTTCTTGCGGAAAGGACTGGTGTGGGCATCTGGATTGATGACTGGATAGCGGTTAAGCGCATAAAGTATGCCTCCGTAACGTGAGTTCGACAGGTCGTTGATAACTCCATCGAGTTCGTCGCTCAGCCTTATTATCTCCGTGTCGGTCTCTGTCTTGAAGAATGTCTTGGCCACATTCGGCGCACGATAGAGCTTGTGTTCTTGCTCGTATGCCGTAAGTTCGTTGCCTATACGGTTCAGTTCCTTGATGTCTTTTGCGTAGTCAGGGTCTTCGATTATTACTTCCTTGCTTGCTATGTATCGCTTTGGCTTTATGCCGAAAGCCTTGTGTATGAGCATCGAGTAGAAGTCTGGATTGAATACCGCAGCGTCTTTATTTGCCTTGTAGGTGAAGAAAACTGCCAGCGGTGCAAGTATTGCTGTTGACAGGAATGCACCGAAGAACACCGGCCACGAGCCTTCTCGCGCCATCTTCGTGCCTGAGTTTTCAAATATGTAATAGACAATGAATACCAGCACAGATATAATCACAGGCACACCGAGTCCGCCTTTCCTCACGATTGCACCGAGCGGAGCACCGATGAAGAAGAATATAAGGCAGGCGAATGAAAGGGTAAACTTCAGTATGGCTTGCAGTTGATGCTTGCGAAGCTGGCGCTCAACTGACGCACTCACGTAGCCTTTGAACTCATAGTCGGTAGTGCCCACGCGTGCCTTGTCCAATGCCCTGCCCACCATCTCGCGCTTCTTGTCTTGCGTGAGCTTGCTAAAAATGCTGTCGAGGTTCACCTTCTCGGTCTTTGCCTCTGCAATAGCCTTCAGCGAGTCTTTCTTTTCAATCTTCGGCAGCCAGTAGAGCGACATCTTCTCTTGTTCGTAGTAATCGCGTCCGGTGCTGTCGGCTTTTGCGTTGATGGAGTCTATGTCGTGGAGTATTTTTATGAGTCCCTTTGCTTCTGCGTCCTGTGAGAAGTCGTCGGCGTCGGCAAGATTAAAGTTTGCATCAAACGGTATGAGTATGTCTTTCTCCCAGAAAGTCTCGCGGCGGTAAGGCACGTTGCGTGCCATCACAGCGTCGCCCTGACGCATATTCTCAAACCATTCCCCGCTGTAGAGCTTCAACTGTAGATGCTTCTTTTCGGCAGTCATAGCAAGGCTTCCCGAATCGGCAATTATCACGGCTGCGTCCTCGAAACTGTTTGTGATGCGGTAAATCATAACGCCATAGAGCATCCCTCGCTCCACGTCTTTCTTTTCCACATAGACGTTGCAGTTTGGTATTCCGTCGTAGAACGTTCCTTCTGGTATTTCAAGTTCTGGATTTTTCTGCTTCATGGAGATAAGCAGCGCGGCAAACGACTTGTTTGCGTTAGGGCAGACAACGTTCTGGAAGTAGAACGACATGCATGCAATGGTGGCAACTATCACTATCAGCGGACGGAAAGCTTGCATGAGCGATATTCCGGAGGCCTTTATGGCAGTAAGCTCCGAGCTTTCTCCGAGGTTTCCGAAAGTGATGAGCGACGACAGCAGGATGGCGAGCGGCAGCGCCTGTGGCAAGAGGAAAAGCCCCATGTACCAGAAAAACTGCGCAAGGATATCCATCGAAAGTCCCTTGCCGATGAGGTCGTCAACGTATCGCCAAAGGAACTGCATCATCAGCACAAACTGGCAGATGAAGAATGTGCCCACAAACAACAGCAGGAACTGTTTTGCAAGGAACACATCGAGTTTCTTTGGTCGAAGGTTGAACATTTTCATAATTTTGCGCACAAAATTACTCAAAATTTTACAACCACACAAATAAAAGCAGGAAATAAAAGCGATAATCTTCTTTTGTCGCGTCATTTATAACCTTGAACTTTCCCCCGCCTACACCTTATTAAATAACGCGCACGCACGCATACACGCGCACGCGTTATGAGCGTTTTTGTTGAAAATGTCCTACTTTTATGTAAGTTTTTTTAATAGTTGCTATTGTTTTTTGTAGTTTCTATAGAAAATGGCTTGTATGTGCTCTTGTTGCATATTTCAGCCCTCCACACCTTAGGTGTTCGCCGAGTCACACCTCAGGTGTAAGGGGT
>JAUNQM010000051.1 GCA_030536165.1 Prevotellaceae bacterium
GTAACAGTAGTGACACCTGAGGTATAGAGGGCAAAAACAAGCCTTTGCTTCGATTAAGTTATAATTCAAATGGGGTTATAAAGCACCATAAACGAAAAAAAACGAGTCTTTTATTTTGTATTGTCTTCGATTTGCACTAACTCTCGCTTTGCGCAAATTAGGCTGCACCTCAACAATAAAAATAAAAAACTGCGTCTTTTATTTTGTATTGTCTTCGATTTGCACTAACTTTGCAGTGCCGTAACAAAATGAGAAGATACCTACTACTTTTGCTTATAGCCTTGTTTTTTAGCAGGGCGGAATGCGAGCCCGACTTCAGAGTGAAAAGCATTGACGACATCACGATGAACTCGCTCGCTATAGATAAGATATTGCAGACCGACGACGGATTCGTCTGGTTTTCAAGTAAGAACGGCCTTTTCCGATACGACAGTTACAGCACAATCAACTTCAAACTTTACAGCGCAGAACGCACTTACAACGACACAGAGGGCAACTTGTGGTGCATAGAAGATGGCAACGCATATCTCTTCAACACCAAAGATTGCCGCTACATAAACGTGCTTGAGAAGTTTTCGAAAGATACCGGAAAGCGGTACAACATCAGCAAGATTCGCACAATGTCTGACGGTTTCACGTGGCTTCTATGCGACGACAACTCATGTCTGAGAATCGACAATAAGCATCCGCAGGACGATATAAAGGTTGTCTATAAGAACCACGACCCAATTACCACTATCTATGTAGATGCACAACAAAACACATGGTTGCTGGCCGACAATGCATCTTACACCTACAAAAACGGCAAATTGCATAGAGAAGCCATCGTTGTTCGCCATTATGGCGTGACTGATGGTTGCGTGTGGTTACTTGACAAGTACGGACATCTCTGCTATTTCAACTATTCCACGCAAAAGATTACTGCCTACAAACCACTTGCAGATAAGCGTTTCGAGAAGATTTCAAGCACATCGAGCAACACGCTTTTCGCCACTTTAGGCAGCGAGTCGTACCAACTCGGGAAGAACGGGAAGGTGTTAGGAACCTACCCTACTACCGACACAGATGCCTTCTATGAGGAAAAAGGAGGTCGCATGTGGCACTTCCCTAACGTAAGATTCTACTGCGAAGACAAGTACGGCACCATCTGGGCAGCCACAAACGACGGGCGACTGCTCTACATCGACAAGAAGAGCGGAGAACTGAAGCAGAGTGTGAACATGCAGAAGTTCTCAACGGATTTGGACTTTGCCCTGAAAAACTACAAGCAGTATTTCATTGACTACCAGAAAAACCTATGGTTGCTTACCGACACTAAAGTCTATCATGTCACCTTCTTCAGGCGTCCACACGAGCGTATAATCGAAAATCTTGCAGTCCGAACTTTGTTCAAGGACAGCAAGCAACGCATCTGGGTGGCAGGACGAAACGAGCCTGTAGTGCGTATTTACGACAAGAATCTGACAGACTACAAGTGCCTTTCATCAAGCGGACAACTGACCGCTGGCACATCAAGATTCAGCGACTTGGTTTGTGCTGTGCATGAAGACAAGGAGGGGAATATCTGGCTTGGAACAAGCAATAGCGGTCTGATTCAACTGAAAGAGACTGCCAACGGCTTCACAACAACCACATTTTCAACCGCCACAACACATGGCGCGCTAAAGACTAACAGCATTTCAGACATCACAGAAGACCGCCTCGGCCGACTTTGGATTGCCACCGAAAACGGTTTGCACTGTGCCAATAGCATCAATAGTGCCCTGCCTAAATTCATACGATTGAACGAAGGCGGCAAAGCTGATGGAAAGAGCAGCATGTTCAGCGGACTGACGATGACAAGCAAAGGCATCCTGTTCGCCTCTACGCCTGATGGATTGGTGATTGCTGATGCAAGGCAGAAAGACCTCAGACAAATAAAACTCCACAGGCATAAACGTGACAACACACGAAAAGAAAGCCTGAGTTCCAATACAATAATGGGCATCTCCGAGATGAAAAACGGACTAATGCTCATCTGCACAGAAACTGGCGGACTCAATCTTCTTGTCTCAAAGAACTGGCTCGATGAAAAACTCGACTTCACCACATTTGAAAGCCGCACTCGCGAACCGCTCAATGCTTGCCGCTGGGCTTTTGAACATAACAATGCTCTATACGTCTTCAGTTCAAGTCTGCTCACCATACTTACACGCGACAAGTATAGTGAAGTCATTGCACAGTCGCACATGAAGTATGCGCAACTCATGTTCTCAGAGGCAAAACCGCTTCAAATAGACAAAAACAAATGGCTGTGCGGACTATACGACGGCTGCATATCAATCGATGTGGACGAACTTTCAACAGAAAACATTAAGCCGAAGTTCCATTTGATAATGGTGCAGAAAGGCAACAATGAGCCAGACTATTCCTATATGAATAAGGATTCTATAGTGTTAAACTCTAATGAGCGCGACCTTGTAGTTGATTTTGCTGCCCTCGACTATTCGGGACACTACGATGCGAAATACGCTATCAACAAGAGCAAAGACGCTGACACGTGGCAATTCCTTGGCAAGAACAACCGCATTTCATTCGTCGGCATGTCGCCAGGTGAATATCATTACTTCATCAGATATACCAGTTCAAACGGCATTTGGATTGACGATGAGTTTGAACTTACGATTATCGTCAAGCCTAAGTTTTGGGAAACTGCATGGGCACAAATATTATTCGTGCTGCTCCTTGCATTGATTATATTCCTCTCTATAAGGCATTATAATTATGTAAAGAATATAAAGCAGCAGCAAAAGGACACGCTGAACGCATACATGGAATTGCTCAACCATCGTGCAAAAGAAGAACAAGACACCGCCGAGAAAAGTGTTGCTGCGGCTCCGAAAGTGCAAATAGAATCGCAGAGCGACGAGATGATTAAGCGCGTCATGGCGTTTATCGAGCAGCACCTCAGCGATTCCGACGTTAACATTGACGACATGGCTTCGGCAGCGGCAGTCAGCAAGAGCATGCTGCACGTAAAGATAAAGGAGATATTAGGTGTTACTCCTGGCAAACTGATAACCGAAGCAAGGATAAAGAAGGCTTGCGATATGCTTGCCGACGAAAGCCTTTCGATAACTGAGATTGCATTCTCTTGCGGATTCTCCGACCCTAAGTATTTCAGCCGTAGCTTTAAGAAAGCCACAGGCGAAACACCTTCCGACTATAGAACAAAGGTAACAAGTTAGTCGTTTGGTATAACCTATAGCAACTATCACATCTATAGCAACTATAGAAAAACCAAACAACTACTCAACCAAAAATATTCCCTCTGGCGTTATTTCTATCAGATGCTTTTTATAGAGATCGCCCACACCTTTCTTGAAAACTTTCTTACTGACGTGGAAACGGTCATAGATGTCTTCGGCAGGACTCTTGTCGTGCAGGAAGCAACGACCACCGTTGTTCTGAAGATAGAAAAGCAACTGGTCTGAGAATTCTTCCGTATGCTGGCGTCCTGTAGTCTGCAGCATCACATCAATCTTTCCATCTTCGCGCACTTGGTCTATGTAAGCCTCAATACGGTCGCCCGTGTGAAGGTTACGGAATATCTGGTTATCGTAAATGAGTCCAGGGTATTTATTGTCGATGATAACCTTGAAACCTAACTCGGTCTTTTGCCATACAAGCAGTTTTACTTTGTCGCCATGCTTATATGGAGCAGGCTCAGTTGACATAAACTTCTCGACCTTTGCCGATGCCATGATGCGGAAACTATCTTCATCAATATGGACATGGACGATGTAACTGTTTCCTATCTCCATCCGCTTCTTCTGTTCACGGAATGGACAGAAAAGGTCTTTCATCAGTCCCCAATCAAGGAATGCGCCGTATTCATTCACCCATGAACACTTGAGATAAGCAAAGTCGCCTACCTGAGCAAGCGGTTCGAGTGTCGTGGCAATGAGACGTTCGTCTGCATCCAAATAGAGAAACACATCGAGCACATCGCCTATCCTCGTCCCTTCGGGCACATAACGCGTCGGAAGCAATATCTTGTCTTCGTCTTTTCCTGCGTCAAGATACAATCCGAAATCTACTTTCTTTACAACTTTCAGTTTATTAAACTTGCCTAATTCTATCATAGTGTTTCGTCGGTTGTTTCGTTATTTTCTTCGGTTTCAGCGAGAGATTCGTTCTTTGCCTCTAAGCGAATCTGCCCATCACACATCTCTATTTTCCTGTCGCATATATTAGCCAGACCTTCGTCATGAGTCACGATAACGAAAGTCTGTCCGAACTTATCACGCAACTGGAAGAACAACTGATGCAGTTCCTCTTTATTCTTTGTGTCGAGTGAACCTGATGGCTCGTCGGCTAAGACTACAGAAGGATTGTTGATCAATGCCCTTGCAACTGCCACACGTTGTTTCTCACCGCCTGACAATTGGTTTGGCTTATGTTCAGCACGGTCGCTGAGGTTCATAAACTCAAGCAGTTCCTTTGCCCTGCGCTTCGCTTCCTTTACGGGTGTTCCTGCAATAAAAGCCGGAATCATAATGTTTTCAATTGCCGTGAACTCTGGTAGTAACTGGTGGAACTGAAAGACAAACCCGATGTTCTTATTGCGGAAGTCAGAGAGTTTCTTCTTGCTCAGTTTGCTTGTGTTCACGCCGTCGATTACGACTTCCCCGCTGTCGGCCTTGTCGAGAGTGCCTATTATCTGAAGCAACGTGGTCTTTCCCGCGCCACTTGGTCCAACGATACTAACTATCTCGCCCTTTTCTATTTTAAGGTCGATGCCTTTCAGCACTTGAAGGCTGCCAAAGCTTTTTGTTATATTCTCTATTTTTATCATGTTTGCTGAAGAATTAAACTATGTTTCCCAGCATAGCCGGAATTGATAGAAGTTCTTAAACATTGGTAAACGTCATTGCCTCTGGTTGTTTTCCGAATTGGTCAGGGAAGATGACAAGCTGGTTACATTCCGCCAACTCTTGCGTGAGGTGCAAAGGCAGACGGTCGAAGTTCGATTGATACGAAAGCGTGCCCTTGCGTGCAGTCACTACTATTAGCAAATGGTCGTGTGCTACACTTGAGCCCAACTGTGCAAGTCCATCCCAGCTACTCATCTCCACGTATTCTGCTGCAATGCTCTTATGCTTGTGCATCATATAGTCGCGCAGAAGCTGAAGTATGTGTTCCTTTCCACGAAAGACAATCCTACACGACAAGTTCTCAGCCATCCTTGCCACACGCTCTGCCCAGCGGTAGAAGCCTGGTTCATACTGTGCATTGTTAGGGATGACCACATGTATCTTTCTTATCGTGCTCAATGGTTGCTTAAGATTTACGAGCATAATCTGGCGATAAACCTGACTCGTCAGTTCCTCTATCAAGTAACCGTACGACGTAGTTGTCGCGCCTTCCACCATGAAGTGAGTGCCTGCAACGAGTTCACTGGCGTCGTATTCCTTGAAAGCATGCGTGATGCCGTTTGCAAGATTCGTAGCAAGACGTGTCTGCGTCTGCATACGCACATCCATACTTGCCGCAGCCTTCTCAAGGCGTTCGAGCAGTTCTCGTCCTTCTCGTTGCTTCGGTATGCTATGAGGGTCATCGTTCACAACATTCAGCGCAATCAGTCCTCGATTGAGTTTCTGGTTACGTGTCAACACTGCAGTATTAATAAGCGACATTGCTTTCTTCTCGTCTTTCACAAGCACAAGTATCTTCTCGTCATCGGCTTCATACTCTCCCGACGAAGCCGTCTCGTCGCGTGTGATAAGCACCAGCTTCTTGGCTGCGTGTTCGGTAACGAACGATGATATGATACATGTTATGAGTATCATCATCACAATACCATTCAGTATGTCGTCGCCCATCAAGACTTCGCCTCCATTTGTTGTAAGTCTCGTGCCGACCATCATTATCGCAATGGCACCTGCTGCGTGAGCCGTCGTAAGCCCAAACATCACATGTCCGTCTGTCCAACTCATCTTTAATATACGCGCGCACGCATAAGCAGCGATTCCCTTGCCTAATGTTCCGAGCACAACCATGAAAAGGATTATGTCGATTGCCGACGGATTGCCGTAGAGTGAACGAATGTTTATCATCATGCCCACGCCTATGAGGAAGTAAGGAATGAAGAGTGCATTGCCCACAAATTCAATTCTATTCATCAACGGCGACACCTTCGGGATGTATCTGTTCAGTATCAATCCTGCAAGGAACGCACCGAGTATGCCCTCGATTCCACAAAGTTGTGCACATGCAGCCGTGGCACATAGGATAACTATGACAAAAATAAACTGCAACACCGAGTCGGAATAGCGACGCAAGAAAGCACGTGTGATACGCGGAATTATAAAGATTGCGCCCACGCCAAACAATACAATCTTTGCCGCAAAGATGCCCCAGAACATCAGTGTCTTCAGTCCCATAGCAACACGGTCATCGCCTTCAAGTTCCCACGAACTCGACACCGCAGCAACCACTATCAGCGAAAGCAGCAACGATATCATCGTACCACCGACACTATAGCTCACGCTCTTATGTCGTCCAAGTCCGTAACGGCTGATTATCGGATAGGCTATAAGTGTATTCGATGAGAGTATGCAACTCATCAGCAACGACTTTGCTCCGTTGAATCCAAGCAGATAACGGCTGCATACAAACGTCAGCGCAAACGGAATGGCAAACGTAGCAAGACCAAAGAGAAGATAGCGGACACCATTCTTAAACAGACTTCGCGTGTCCATCTCAAGCGCTGCGAGGAACATGATATAGTTCAGTCCGACCTGCCCAAACAACTCAAACGACTTGTCGCGAGCCAGTATGTTCAAGCCAAACGGACCTATTACCACGCCTGCTATTATCATTCCGAGTATGTACGGAATCTTTAACGGGCGTAGCACCATTGGCGCAAGCAGAATAATCAGCAGCACCAACAGGAATATCCATGTAGAGTCGGTTATCGGTAAATGCGAAAAGACACTCTCCATCGTCAACTTGAATTATGGCGCAAAATTACAAAATAAATGCCAACTATTCAAGTTTTTTATAAGATAAAAAAGATTTATTGCGTCTTAAAGGCAAAATCGCAATTGCATTCACATAATTGTCAATTATGTTACACCTTCTGCAAAATTGCCATAACTATGAGTGCAACCAATGCAACCACAGCTAATATCTTCACTCAAAAGAACACCTTGCGCAAAGCTCGGCGCACCTTACTGCGCTTGGTGCTACTATGATGACGGTGGTGGTGATGATGGTGATGATGACGCACCTGTTCCGTTTCGTTCACGTTTTCAAATCATTTTAAGTTAGCTTGCAAATATAATCACTTTTCCAAAAACCGCCAAATTTTCTTGAAGAAAAATGCATTATCCATGTTTTTTTTGCTTTATGTTGGCTTCAATTTCAGCCAAATTATACATTGTAAATGGGACTCCGAGCTCTGCTCGCCTGAGCACCTACGGAGCGCAAGAAATGGTACATGTCTCGACACCTTATTAAATAACGCGCGCACGCACGCGATGAGCCAGAATGGAAAAAAAGTCCTGCTTTTTTGTGTTTTTTTCGTATAGTTGCCATAGATTTTATAGATTCTATAGAATCTTTATCGTAGTAGGCTCTAAGGCATATTTCAGCCCTCCATACCTGAGGAGTGAACAATGTCACACCTGAGGTGTGACAGCCTTAACACCTAAGGTATGAAGGGCTAAAACAACGCACAACTCGCTCAACGAGTACTGTTTTTTTATTTTCTTCGATTTGCACCAGCATTGACATTTGCCAAAGATACACCCGCTCGGAAAATCAAAATAAATTTTGTTATTCGCTCACGAATTCGTAACTTTGCATTCAGAACAAGAAAAAACTTTGATTATGAAAGCTAACATCAAGTATATCGGCTGCGATGATGCCGAACTGAGACTCTTTGAGAGCCAATACGTAACACCCGATGGCATGTGCTACAACAGTTACCTTATTATTGACGAGAAGGTGGCGGTGATGGATAGCGTCGACCCACGCAAGACGGACGAATGGCTGAAGAATCTCGAAGCATCACTCGAAGGACGCAAGCCAGACTACCTAATAGTTCATCACATGGAGCCCGACCATTCAGGTTCTATATCCGCATTCCGCAAGGCGTATCCCGATGCTACTATCGTGGCATCAAACAAGGCTTTGACCTATATGACGCAGTTTGACGAAAGCCTCGACATGACGAACACAAAGGCTGTTAGCGAGGGCGACGTTATCTCGCTCGGCAAACGTAGCCTCATCTTCATCAGTGCACCAATGATTCACTGGCCTGAGGTAATCATGACCTATTGCCCTGAGGAGCGTGTGCTTTTCTCTGCCGATGGGTTTGGAAAGTTTGGCGTAATCGATGCCGATGCCGACGACTGGGCTTGTGAGGCACGTCGATATTACTTCAACATCTGCGGCAAATACGGTCAGCCAGTAAACAATGTGCTGAAGAAAGCGGCTACGCTTAAGATTGAAACGATTTGTCCTTTGCATGGTCCGGTGCTTGAAGGTGCGATGCTTAACGAGGCAATACGCCTTTACACGATATGGAGCAGTTATGGCATTGAGACTGAAGGTGTGCTTGTTGCCCACGCATCTATACACGGAAATACAGCCAAAGCCGCAGAGCGACTCGGCGAGATACTGAAAGCTAAAGGCGCCGGAAGGGTTGTGGTTGCCGACCTTTGCCGTGAGGACATGGCAGAAGTCATTGAGGATGCTTTCCGCATGAACCGTATGGTGGTCTGCGCATCGTCATACGATGGCGATGTGTTCCCACCAATGCACCAGTTCCTTTGGAAACTACAGCGCAAGGCATATCAGAAGCGCACTATGGGTATTGTAGAGAATGGCACCTGGGCACCCGTAGCAGCCAAAGCCATGAGAGCTTTGATTAGCCCGATGAAGGATGTGAAAATCGTTGAGCCAATAGTTTCACTGCGCTCAGCGATGAAGACAACCGACATCCCTGCACTCGAAGCCCTCGCAGACGCAATGTTGAGCTAAGGCTTAACCTAATTGCCCCTCCTGCACTTTCTTTTCTTTTGCAGGAAAAGTTGCCTCGTATGCCTCAAAGGCTTCTTTATTTTCAAAAGCGACATAATAACCTTTTGGTGTGTGGTAAGTACCTTCAATACCATTGAGATAGCCAGGAATTAGTTCTTGCGCAAGGAAATAAGGCACATCTGATTCCCTCGGCTCTGCATGATAATGAATATTGAGTGTACTTGCCACTACGAAGCCAGCATGCTTGTAGAAGTCAATGTTCCCTTCCATGCAGATAACACCGATGCCCATTGCTTTTGCCTTATCCAATGCATATTTCAGCAATTTTAAGCCATAGCCCTTACGTTTGTAGTCGGGGTGGATGCTGATTGGGCCGAAAGTCCACGCACGGAAATCGCTGCCATCCTCCTTTATTATATGCGCACGCGAGAACATCACATGACCGATAATCTTCCCATGTTCCTCCATCACGAAATCAAGTTCGGGAATAAAATCGGGATTGTTGCGATACTGATTGAGCACGTAATGTTCGACGCATCCAGGCGCATAGACATTCCAGAATGCTTCACGCGTAAGGTTCTCCACCTCGCGATAATCTGCAGGTTGTTCTAATCGTATATTCATAGTTTACTTCTCGTTAAACGAACTTATCTCTATTAGATTGCCTTCGGGGTCAGCTATGTAGCATGTGCGTTGTCCCCAAGGCTCGGTGGTGGGTTTCATGATTGGCTTCGCCCCCATGCCAACTGCACGCTTGTACTCCTTATCTACATCAGCGAATGTAGGAACATCAAACGACACCTCCATCGTACCATTTATGCCAGATGGATAGGTAAACTTTTGCGAAGTCATCTTTTCTATGGATTCACGTGGGAACAGCAAAATACGCATATCACCGAGGTGCATCTCCACGTCGATGTCTAAACCATTCCATTTTGTCTCAAAGCCCAAAACGTCGCAGTAGAAGTCAACCATCTTGGTATTATCGGTAGTGAAAAGAGCGATGGTGTTAAAACGGAAGCGAGGTTTCATTAGTTCTAACCGTAATACTCTCAACACACGATTATCCCCTGAATCAAGACTCTCGTCAATCGCTGTCTCTCCTGTTGCTATAAAGCCACACTTTTCCATAACACGGCCAGAAGCAGGATTATCCACGAAGTGACTGCTGATGAGCGAGGTGTAGTCTGTTTCTTTGCGAATATGCTCTATCATCAACTGTAAAGCTTCGGTACAAATACCCTGATTCCAATACGGTTTGCCAATCCAATAGCCTACGAGGGGTTCACCTTCACGAGCAGGCAGATTCAACGGACAATCAGGCATGTAGCCCATAGCACCAATGGCTTCATTCGTCTCTTTGAGAACGATAGCCCACATGGTATCATTGTGGAAAACAGTTTGGATAATCTCAAGGCTTTCCTCCACACTTTTGTGAGGTGGCCAACCAGCACGCTCACCTACCACGGGGTCGCTGGCGTATTTGTAAAGTGCCTCGGCATCACTTTCGAGCCATGGGCGAAGTAGTATTCTATTTGTCTCCATTATTTGTATGGTATAATCTTAATCGGGGTTTGCCCAGAAGAAATCAGGGTCAGTAGTGTATTCACACTTGTAGTTGTTGTTTGTAAAACCTTCTGGGATGAGTTTGATGTCGCCCGTATAGTCATGGTCTCGATAAATGCTCTCTGGATTGAAACGACTAATCTTCCGGCAGATAAAGTAATAGAGGTTCTTTGCCATATACTGCTCTAAATAGTATTCTTTAGTCTGAGCGCTCTCGTGATTCCAATTGGCAGTCTCACAGAGAACAAGAGGACGTCCATCAATAAGTCGTTCGCGAACTTCTGCTATACTGAGCATTGCACCGTTCTCGTCCATCACCCAAGCGTCCATAGTAGGGTCAATGTATATCCATTTCTGCAACTGAGACGACCACACACTATTGATAAC
>JAUNQM010000052.1 GCA_030536165.1 Prevotellaceae bacterium
GTATAGCTATTTCTCGTATAGCGAAACCTCTTTTCAGCAACCTTGAGTCGGGGAAAGACACTTTTCACTTGCAAAAAAATAGTAACTTGCAGTGCTTCAGAGCGCAATGCATCGATGATATAGGGCTGTCGCCCTATCCTATGGCTTTGCGTCCCTACTGGACTTTATCCTTGCCATGCTTATTTTGAGCACCCTACCCTACTGGGTAGAATCGACGCTATAGTAATGCCGTGAACAAAAAAATCAATGCAGTTGAACTGATGTCCAACTGCATTGATTTTTATACGAATCGATGTTTATTTACTACATTGCGGCGTATATCCAATCGTAAACGTAACTGCAGATTCCGAAGAATACTACTCCGAGTGTGCAGATGACGAGGGCAAGTTTTGTGTTGCCATCAGTCTTGAAATACGGAAGTGGATTGTCGTTCTGGTTGATATACATTGCCTTGACAATAAGCAGATAGTAGAAGAGACTTACTACTGTATTGATCAATGCGATAAATACTAACAGGTAGAACTTTGCCTCGGTAGCTGCCATGAACACGAAGAACTTGCTGAAGAATCCTGCAAATGGTGGGATGCCTCCGAGTGAGAACAAAGCGAGTGTCATGAGGAATGCAAGCTTCGGATTTGTCTTGTAAAGTCCGTTGTATGCATCCATATCGACGCAACCGTTGTTGTTCTGCTCTATCGTGCTGATGATTGTGAAGACGCTGAGGTTGGCAACGATATAAACGAGTACGTAATATACCAATGCCGTTGCTGCAAGGTGATGCTCTCCTACCACTGCAAGCATGATGTAACCTGCCTGTGAGATAGATGAGAATGCCATGAAGCGCTTGAGGTCTTTCTGACGGATGGCAAAGAGGTTGGCGATGGTGATACTGAGCACGATGACTGCATAGAGCACATAGTCCCAGTATTCAACCAGCGGTCCGAATGCCTTGTAGAGTATCATCATCAGAGTGAACGCTGCAGCTCCCTTTGAGATAACGCTGAGGTATCCAGTCACGGTTGTCGGTGCTCCCTGATATGTGTCGGCTGTCCAGAAGTGGAATGGCACGAGAGATATCTTGAAGCCTAAACCAGAGAAGAAGAACACCATACCAGCGATGAGAAGCGGAACGCTTGCGAGCGATGCTCCCATTGCAATCATCTTACCTGCTACCTCGTAGAAGTAGAGTGTGCCGCATGCTCCGTAGATCATGCTGATACCAAAGAGCATCACGCCTGACGAAAAGATTGCGGTGAGGATGAACTTGGCGCCAGCTTCTGCACTTTCGTTGCGTTTCTTGTCGAGCGCTGCAAGGCAAGCCATTGGTATAGATGCCATTTCAAGAGCAAGGAAGAACATAAGGAAATGTCCGGCAGACATCATCATGTTCATACCGAGAAGAGTTGCGAAGACGAGCATATAGAATTCGCCTTCCTTATCTTTCTGCTCAGGACGAGAGAGCCAAGCACGACTCTGGATGAGTACGATGAGAGTACCTGCTGCAAGAATAGTCTTCATGAGGTTGATTGCCTGCGAAGTGATGTACATATCGCCGAGGAATGCAAGTTCATGATTGTATGGTGCAAGCAGGATGCTTGTATAGACACAATAGCCAACCTGAATGAGCATGAATATGCATGCTACTGGGTTGAACCATTTGCGTTCAGTCTTCTTGCTTGATGCAAAGTCCAATATGAATGTAACCACGAGGAGTAACATAAGACTTACCTCGGGAATCATTTTTATAAATTCTTTATACATAATATCATTTACAATTTACCATTTACAATGTACAATTTGGTTTCACAAAACCGTAACTTTGCATTTTATGGATTCAAGACTGTTATGATTGGACCTATCGTATCGCTAATCACATTGCTTACCCAGAGTGGGAAGATACCCAATGCAGCTACACAGAAAATGAGGCAGCATACTGAGACTCTTTCATCCCATGTGGCATCGGTGAGCTTCTCGAAGTGAGGGTCGGCAACCTTTCCGTACAATATCTTTCCGACAACGCGGAGGATATAGACAGCGGTGATAACAATACTCGTACAAGCAATGATAGTTGCTGCGCGATGGAACGTATCTGCGTTTTGGAATGAACCAACGAAGATTGTCATTTCGGCAACGAATCCAGAGAAGCCTGGCAAACCGAGGTTTGCAAGACCGGCAATAACATAACCTACTGCGAGGAATGGCATTATCTTCATCAAGCCACCGAGATAACGGACGTCACGAGTGTGTGTACGACCGTAGATCATACCGATGAGTGCGAAGAAGAGTGCTGTCATAAGACCGTGAGAAAGCATCTGAATGATGGCACCAGTGCATGATGTCTGGGTCATCATCAGCAATGCGAACAATACGAGTCCGCAGTGGCTTACTGAAGAATAAGCGTTGATATACTTGAGGTCGGTCTGTACGCAAGCAGAGAACGCTCCATATACAACAGAGATTGTTGTGAGGATGAGGAATATCCAAGAGAGTTCCTGTGTAGCCTCAGGCATGAGGTACATTGCGATGCGGAAACATCCGTAACCTCCGAGTTTCATCAGCACACCTGCGTGGAGCATAGACACAGCCGTTGGGGCTGAAGCATGACCGTCAGGTGACCATGTGTGGAATGGGAACAAAGCACCAAGCACACCGAATCCAACAAATACCAATGGGAAGCACATTCTCTGCAGAGAAGGATCCATGATAAATCCAGCTGCATGCTTTGCAGCGATGTCGTTCACATTCATTGTGTCGGCACCATATCCGAAATATACTCCGAGGATACCAAGTATAAGCAATGCAGAACCACCCATAAGCATGAGGGTAAGCTTCATTGCTGAATACTCCTTGCGGCCACTACCCCAGACTCCGATGAGGAGGTACATAGGGATGAGGGCTACCTCGTAGAACATAAACATGGTAAAGAGGTCAACAGAGATGAAGAATCCGAATACTCCGGTTGAAAGCAACGTGAACCAGAGGAAATATTCCTTTGTCAGCGGTTTCAACTGCCATGAAGCGAAAGTACCCGTGAAGACGATGATTGCTGAAAGCAACAACATCACAACAGAGATACCATCAACTCCAACTGCATAAGAAATATGGAGCGGTGCGAACCAAGGGATGCTCTGAGCAAGATACATGCCCTGACCGCCACCATTACGGAAGTCAATGAAACTTATTGTCAACCATGCTGCAAGTACGAGCAGACAGCTTGCACCTGTAACCATAACGCCACGCACCTGATTGAGGCTGCGGCTGAGCCACAAGCCTAACAACATGAGTGCTGGTATCAATACGAATAAACTTAATATGTTCATTTAGCAAATCCTCCCATTAAATACATATTAATATTAATGCAAGTGCGATGACTCCAGTAAGGAACCATACAACATAGTTCTGTACCTTTCCGCTCTGGAAGTCGCGAATAGAATCGCTTCCTGCCTGTGCGCCCCATGCCATGAAGTCCCATGTGCCATCGATGATGTGGCGGTCGAACCATGCAATAGGAGTGCTGATGAAACGGAAGATAATCTTATGAGTAACGAACTGCCAAATCTCGTCCATATAGAAACGCTTGTAAGCGGCACGGTGGAGGCGTGGGAATGTGGCTGCCAACTTGTCGGCAACCGGTGTCTCCTTGCGTGCATACATAAACGTTGCAATAGCGATTGAAATGACTGCAAGTATCACACTTGTAGTTGCAACCTGCCAGTTCATGTGGATGTCGAACAACTTGTCGGCACTTACAAAATGACCGAAAGGAATGAATCCGCATACGCAAGTGATGGCTGCAAGGAATACAAGTGGGAACCACATTACGACCGGTGCCTCATGAGGAGCATGTGGCTTCTCGGCAGTAGCGCGTTCGGCTGCTGTCATCTTCTCGTATGCCTTCTGGTATTCCTCATAGTGGCTCTTGCCGAAGAAGATGCAATAGAACAAGCGGAACATGTAGAATGCAGTGAGCATTGCTATACCACTCATTATCCATCCCATTACTGGTGAGAACTCGAAGCATGCAACGAGGATTTCATCCTTTGAGAAGAAACCTGAGAATGGAGGTATGCCGCTGATTGCGAGGCATGAGATACCGAATGTGAGGCATGTGATTGGCATATACTTCCAGAGTCCGCCCATGTACTTCTTTTCGTTGCTGTGTACTGCATGGATAATGCAACCAGCACCGAGGAAGAGGCATGCCTTGAACATAGCGTGAGTGAACAGATGGAACATACTTGCCATATATCCGAGTCCGCCTTCATCGCTTTCAGTCACAACCATTGATGTGCAGACACCTAATGCTACGAACATGAAGCCAATCTGTGAGATTGTAGAGAAAGCGAGTACACGCTTAATATCACTCTGGCAACATGCAACTACTGCTGCATAGAATGCCGTGAATGCAGCGATGTAAGCAATCCAGTGGAGTTGTGGCTGTGCAGCATAGATGTAGAGAGGGAACAACTTTGCCACCTGATAAACACCGGCAACAACCATTGTTGCAGCATGAATCAAAGCAGAAACTGGAGTTGGACCTTCCATTGCATCTGGCAACCAGATATGCAGTGGGAACATAGCTGACTTACCAGCACCACCGATGAACATAAGGAACAATGCTGTAGGAAGCAAACCTGCTGCCATGATTGGAGTCTTGGCAATCTGTTCTGGTGTGAGGTAGTCGAATGAACCTACATAGTAACCATAGATAAGGATACCTATCAGGAAGAACAAGTCTGCGAAACGTGTAACGATGAATGCCTTCTTTGAAGCACTTACCGCAGCAGCCTGTGGATAGTAGAAACCGATAAGTAAGTAAGAGGAAACACCTACAAGTTCCCAGAAGATATACATCTGGAAGATGTTAGTGGCAAGTACAAGTCCGAGCATAGACATTGTGAAGAGGCTCAGGAAAGCATAGTAACGCTGGAAGCCCTTCTCGCCGTGCATATATCCGAACGAGTAGATATGAACCATGAAGCTCACTGTAGAGATAACGATAAGCATCATAACGCTTATAGGGTCAAGCTGAATGCCCACGTTAAGTCTCAATGCGCTTGTGAATGGTAGCCATTTATAATTATAAGGTGTCAGAATCTGATAAGTCCCATCAGCAAGATGTGGCATGCAGAAGAAATATTCATACGCCGTATAGCATGAGAGACCGAACACAACAGCCAAAGACAGCGTGCCGATGAGGCCAGCCACCTTGTGAGGCATCTTCATTCCTGCAAGTCCGAGAAGAAGGAAACTGAATGCAGGACAAAGCAATATTAATAATGTATATTCAAATCCCATAGCGCTTAGTATTTCATATTTTCAATCTGTTTAGCATCAGTATTCTTGAAGTGATGGTAAACATTCATAATAATAGCAATAGCCACTGCAGTCTCAGCTGCGCTTACACCGATTTCGAAGATTGCAAAGAACAATCCTTCAGTTCCATTCGGATAAAGCAATTTATTGAAAGCTGCAAAGTTTATATCTACTGCATTAAGAATAAACTCTATGGAAATAAGCATTGCAATAAGGTTTCTGCGAGTAACGAAACCAAAGAAACCTATGACGAAGAGCAACGCTGATACTACGAAACATAATTCAACAGGTATCATTTGTCGTCCTCCTTTCTTGCAATTACTATTCCACCGATGATACAAACCAAAAGGAATACAGAGATGAACTCAAACGGAAGTATGTAGTTATACTTGCCAGCGCCCATCATTGTCTTTCCGATAACTTCCATCGTTGTGTCGCTTGCAACAACATCAACACTCTCGACAAGCTTTGTCTTGAAGAAAGCAAGCAGAATCACAGCAAGTGCTGCCACAGCTGCAGTTGCCCCTGCAAGCCAACGCTTGAGATTGAAGTTTTCAAATATTCCCTGGAGAGTATTCTTGTTTACCACATTGATAGCGAAGACATAGAGAATAGTCACGCCACCAGCATAAATAGCCAACTGCACAGTGCCGAGGAATTCATATCCAAGGCAGAAGTACAAGCCTGCTATTCCAAAGAGAGCAAACAGCAAGAATGTTGCTGCACGCATGATTCTCCTTGTCAGCACTGCCAGCGTAGCTGAACCTAACACGAACAGTGCAAGTATGATAAATATTATTAATCTTTCCATATTCTCATTAGTCATTTACGAGTCCGTCTTCAGGACCAGTTCCGATTGTTCCGATGAGCTTTGTGTCTTCTGGCTGCTTATCCAGGTGCTGAACAAGTTTCTCACGAGTGAAAACAGCGTTTTCAAAATCGTTGATAAACTGTATTGCTCCGTGAGGGCAAGCGTTTACACAAAGTTCGCAGAACATACACATACCCAAGTCATAAACATAGTCGTCGAGAACTCTCTGCTTCTTGCCGTCTTCAGTCTCCACCTGTTTTACAACAACTGTGATAGTACCGTTAGGGCAAGCCATTTCACAAAGTTTACAAGCAATACACTTGTTAGCACCGTTCTCATCGACAGGCATAATCAGACGTCCGCGATGACGCTGTGCTACGTGTAGTGTCTTTCGGTTCTCTGGATATTGTTCTGTTACTTTTGGAGTGAAATACTCCACAAGAGTTGTCTTCAGTCCGATGCATAGAGTCTTAACAGCGTGACCGATAGTTCCTAAATATGATCTTTCCATAATTTTAATTACTTAAAGTACCAACCAAGTCCTACGATGATTGTTGTTAATACTATGTTTACAAGACTTATCGGAAGAAGATACTTCCACTCGAGAGTAAGAATCTGGTCAATTCTCAGACGTGGGAATGTCCAGCGTCCCCACATGAGAACCCAAATCATGAAGAATGTCTTACCAAGCATCCATACTACACCTGGAATGTAATCCATAACTTCGTTGAAGTCATAGAGTCCAGAAATATGGAATGGCATCCAACCTCCAAGGAATACGGTTGCTGCAATGGCACCAACGATAAAGAGGTTGAGGTATTCTGCCAGATAGTAGAAACCGAAACCCATACCAGAATATTCTGTATGGTAACCTGCTGTCAACTCTGACTCTGCTTCAGGAAGGTCGAACGGACCACGGTTAGCCTCGGCATTACCTGCTATTATATATATAATGAAGGCAATGATTACAGGCAAGTGACCGCGGAAGATGAGCCATCCTTGTTCCTGTGCCTGAATGATACCTGAGAACGACATTGTTCCTGCAAATGCAACAGCACAGATAAGTGCAAGTCCAAGCGACATTTCGTAAGAAATCAGCTGAACCGCTCCACGCATTGCGCTGACAACAGAGTATTTATTGTTTGATGACCATCCTGCGAGGAAGAGTCCCAACACGCCAATACTTGAGATTGCTGTAAGGAAGAACACGCCAACATTAAAGTCGAGCGCAGCAAGTCCTTTATGCCAAGCAATACAAGAGAAGGCTCCAATACTACCGAGAATAGTGAGGAAAGGTGCAATGCAATAGAGCAGTTTGTCTGCCTTATCTACTGCAAAGATTTCCTTGATGAGCATCTTCAGCACGTCTGCTGGCACCTGCAATAATCCCCAGAAGCCTACGCGGACAGGTCCGAGACGGCACTGGAAATAAGCAACTACCTTACGTTCCATGAAGATGAGTATGATTGCAAATACTGCGTATGCGAGCAAGATGCCAACGCCTACGAGTACGCATTCCGTGACAAGTGTCCAGAAATCTCCAAAGCCACAAGTGTAGCAGAGGAAATCGTGAATCCACTTTGATACTGCATTAAAATTATAATAATCCCACATAATAATCTATTTGGTCGTTTAGAGGGGTCGTCAAATTCGAATAATCGAAAAAACTCACTCCCTAAGCTCTATTATCTATCAATATCAGGTACAACATAGTCAAGACTTGCTGAGATTGCAATCAAGTCAGCAATCTTTTCGCCTTTGCACAAGTGGTCCATCACCGAAACAAGTGGCAAGCCCATTGAGCGGAAGCGGATGCGATAAGGGTTCTTTCCACCATCGCTGATGAGGAATGCGCCAAACTCGCCACGACTACCTTCAACTGCTGCATAGTATGTTCCCTCTGGAACCTTGATAATAGGCTTCTGCTTTACGTAGAAGTCGCCTTCAGGGATATTGTCAATCAACTGTTCGATGATTCTCAGGCTCTGCTCCATCTCGCGGATACGCACGAGGTAGCGATCCATTGAGTCGCCGTTGTTCAAGACAATCTCATCAAATTCAACCTTGTCATACATAGCGTATGGATGACGCTTTCTTACGTCGCAGTTCCATCCAGAAGCACGCCCTGTACCACCTGTACAGCCGTATGCTATTGCATCTTCCTTTGAGAGGATGCCGACCTTCTCGAATCTCTGCTCGAAGATTACGTTACCTCCGAATACGTCGTGATACTCCTTAAACCAAGGGCGGAGATATTTGACAAGCATTTTCACATTTTCGACAAAGTGTAAGTCGATGTCGGCCTGAACACCACCAATGCGGTTGTAGTTCTGGATAAGACGTCCACCTGTTGTTTCTTCAAGCACATTCAGCACGTGCTCTCTGTCACGCATACCATAGATGAATGCAGTAAGCGCACCGAGGTCCTGACCGCAGCAGCTATAATATAATAGGTGTGAGTCGAGACGCTGAAGTTCGTCGATGATGGTACGTATGTACTTGATACGGTCTGTTACCTCAACTCCCATTGCCTGCTCGATACACATACAGAGTGCGTGGCGGTTCTGGTTTGCTGAAAGGTAATCAAGTCGGTCTGTGAAAGCAAGTGTCTGCTGGTATGTACCAAGCTCACAAATCTTTTCTATACCTCTATGGATATAACCTGCGTGAACGTCAATCTTCTTGATATTTTCGCCTTCAAGTGAAGTCTGGTAACGAAGCACACCGTGAGTTGCAGGGTGCTGAGGACCTATGTTGATAACGTAGTCTTCAGGTTCCCACACTCTCTTTTCTGTCTTAACGAGCTTGCCATCCTGAGTGAGGTTGTACTCCCAAGTGAAGTCTGTATCAACATCATCGTCGGCAGGCATCTTGTTCGATGGGTTCTCAGGGCTCATGTCGTAGTCTTTCCTCAATGGGAATCCCACGAAGTCGTTTCTGAGATAGAGGCGGCGCATATCTGGGTTACCTGTGAAGATGATGCCCACGAAGTCGTAAGCTTCTCTTTCAAGGAAGTTTGCTGCAGCATAATACTTTGTGATTGAAGGGATGATGTACTCGCCACCAACTTCCTCAGCCACAACCTTGAGGTTTACGTTCTCAAACGTAGTGCTGTTCTCAAACTGATATACTGCACCGAGTTTCTTGCCCTCACTGCCCTCTGTTGCCATCAGCGGAGTGAAATCCACTCCTGTCATATTTCTCAGGAAATCGAATCCCTTGGCCTTAAGGCTCTGAACCTCCTGTTCAAACGCCTTGACATCTATTTCTCTTACTTCCATAGGTCGTCAAATTCCTGTTTTGCTATCTTCTTTACTCGGTCGAGTTCTTCCTTCGCCATATCCTTCAAATCAACGATGATTGGATGTGGGTCTTTTTCCTTGTGGTTTGCACCACCAAAGAACTTATCAACCTTAATCTTTCTCTGCAGTTGCATCATGCCGTACATAATTGCTTCTGGACGTGGAGGACATCCTGGGATGTAAACATCGACAGGAAGAATCTCGTCAATGCCTTGTACCACGTGGTAGCTCTTCTTGAACGGACCTCCGCTGATAGCGCAACCGCCCACAGCAATGACATACTTAGGGTCTGCCATCTGCTCATACAGACGACGGAGCACCGGTGCCATCTTGTTGGTGATTGTACCTGCACACATGATGAGGTCGGCCTGACGTGGAGAGTTACGTGTAACCTCGAAACCGAAGCGTGCGAAGTCGTAGCGTGCACAACCTACTGCCATAAACTCTATACCACAGCAACTTGTTGCAAAGGTAAGAGACCAGAGAGAGTTAGAACGTCCCCAGTTGATGAGGTCGTCCAGTTTACTTACAATTACATTAGTTCCACCTTCCTGCAACTTGCGGGAAAGTTCTTCCAACGACTCGTTGTCCTTGAACTCGTCGTATGGGAACGCTTTGATGTGTGGAGTCTTTATTTCCATTGCAATGCTCCTTTCCGCCATGCATAGGCAAGTCCGAGTACAAGTACAAGGAGGAAGAACGAGATGCTGATGATTCCTGCAGGTCCGAAACTATGCAGACTTACCGCCCACGGATAGAGGAAGATAGTCTCAACGTCGAACATGAGGAAGAGAATAGCAAAGAGATAGTAACCTACGTGAACTGGAATCCAGCTTGTGCCACGTGTAGGGATACCACACTCAAATGGTTCTCCTTTGTGCTTGTAGTACGAACGTGGACCAAGTAGCTTTGCCACTACAAAGGCACCCACAACTAATACTACTGCTGTCAGCACGACAGCAATCAATAACACATAAGACATAATTTATAAATATATTTTGTACAAAATTAATATCTCGCAAACGTTTTATCTCTAAAACGGGCACAAAGGTACTAAAAAAAAACGTGCCTACAAAATATTATCGTGCTTTTTATCCCCTATTTTTTGAAAATGTATAAAAACAAGCGGAAACATCCTCAATATAGATGAATCCGCTTGTTTTATTTAGGCTATTGCCCTCCGTTATTCTTCCACGAACGAGCCTTCTTACTTTGCTTTGATCAAGATGTATTTTGCCAGTTCCGTAATGTCAGCCACATCCACGACGCCATCTCCATTCACATCGTATTTCTTTTCATCAGGTTCGTCCTCGCCAAATTCCACGATACTCTTAAAGTCCTTCCATCCTTCTGCTAAACTATAAGCCGCTAATGAGCCCTTAGGCACGTATAGGGCACATTTTGCCTTGTCAACCACATCGAAAACATATTTCCCAATGCTCAGTGGTTCATTTACCCATATCTTTATACTTGTCAAGCCTTTACACCAAGCGAAAGCACTTGCCCCAATCGAAGTAATCGAATTCGGGATGTCTATACTTATCAAAC
>JAUNQM010000053.1 GCA_030536165.1 Prevotellaceae bacterium
CCTTGAACCTTGAACCTTGAATCGATGTGTCTAACCTTCATTATCTTCACTTAATAATCTTTTCATTTCTTCTCTTTCCTTCCAGCGCTTGCGGCTTGCGAAGATGTGCTTGCCGTCGCGTGACTCTACGCGCTCCACTTCCTCTTCGGTGCCTTCACGCTTTGCACGCGACTTGAACTTCCTTTCGCGCATCTGCTTCAGTTCGTCGTCGCTCTTGATGCGTCCGCCTTCATGACGGAACTGCTTGAATTTGCCGTCGAATATCTGATATTTCTGGAACTGGCATTCCAACGAACCATTGATTACAGGTATCTTCAACGATGGTTTCAATCCAATCTGTGCGAAACACTCGTCGCGATAACTGAGCACCCATGCGTCGTTGCCAATGAATTCATGCTTCAGTCGGTCGCCTATTATCTTATATGTGTCGAGAAGATTTGGCGTAGATATTCGCTCGCCGTAAGGTGGATTCATCACGATAATACTCTTTTCGCGAGGCTGGGTGAAGTTGGCAAAGTCTTGCTCGGCAATAGAGATGTCCTTTGTCAGACCTGCAAGTTTCACGTTGTATCTTGCCTTGCCTACCGCAGCAGGATCTACATCGTAGCCATAGATGTGGTGATTGAACTCGCGTTCCTGCGAGTCGTCGTTGTAAATCTTTTCAAAGAGGTCGCGGTCGAAGTCGTTCCACTTCTCGAAGGCAAACTCCTTGCGGAAGATGCCTGGAGCCATGTTGCGTGCTATGAGGGCAGCCTCGATGAGCAATGTGCCTGAACCGCACATCGGGTCGATGAAGTCGGTCTCACCGTTCCATCCTGTCATCATAATCAATCCTGCAGCAAGGACTTCGTTGAGCGGAGCATCAACAGTCTCGTGTCGCCATCCACGCTGGTGAAGACTTGTGCCGCTACTGTCGAGACTCAACGAACAATCGTCACCGGCAATATGTATGTGCAGGCGGATGTCGGGATTAGTGACGCTGATGCTTGGACGTGTGCCGTAGCGTTCACGCAGCTGGTCAACGATAGCATCCTTGACCCTGTAAGCCACAAACTTCGAGTGGCGAAAGTCGTCGCTATACACCACCGAATCGACTGCAAAACTCTTCGGCTTTTCGCCCATCAGGTATTCAGCCCAATCCACTTGCTTTACCTCTTCATAGACATCATCGGCTGAATTAGCCTTGAAGTGCTTGATAGGTTTCAGCACTCTGATTGCTGTGTGCAGGCAGAAGTTTGCCCTATACAGCATTTCTTTGTCACCCGTGAAAGACACCATGCGTCGGCCTTCCTCCACATTCTTCGCCCCGAGGGCTATGAGTTCTTTTGCCAAGACGGGCTCCAAACCCATAAACGTCTTGGCGATTATTTCAAATTCCATATAATAAATTAAAGGGTTGAACTATAGAACTTCTATGTTATCTATAATAGATAGAACTTATTGATTTATAGGAACAACTTAATCTTTTCAATCATATCGCTATACTCTTCATCCGTCAGATAGACCTTGCCTGGATTCATCTGGAACGTGCCACCATAGTCAGGACCATCGACATATTTCGGTGCAAGATGGAAGTGAAGGTGCGATAGTTTGTCGCTGTATGCGCCATAGTTTATCTTCTCCGGATTGAAAGCTTTCTGCATAGCGCGTGTTACAGCTGCAACATCTGCCATAAAGGCATTGCGTTCTTCGTCAGAGAGTTCGTTGAGGTCGTTGACGTGGCCGTTGTATGCCACCAGACAGCGTCCGCGATAAGTCTGCTCCTTGAACAGGAATGCACGTGACACACTCATTGGCTTAATCTCAATCATCAGATTGTGCAAAGTCTCATTGTTCTGGCAATAGAGACAATCTTTTGGGTCGCTAAACATAAATAATAAGTATTTGAAAGATTCGTTTACCTGCCCACAAAGTTAGAAAGAAAATTTAATATATGCAAAAAAAACGCACGAAAGGTCGAAATTAACCTCTCGTGTGTGCATTTTTTTGCGAGATAGATAGAGTCGCCAATAAAAAACTGCGTAAAAACCACTCCTTTTTTCAAAAAACACTACTTATTGCTTATTTTAGCCCTTCACACCTCAGGTGTTTCGAGCGAAATACCTGAGGTGTGAGGTATGGTGACACCTGAGGTGTGACTCGAGAAACACCTAAGGTGTGGAGGCCTCAAATATGCCACAAGAGCCACTACACAATAGATTCGATAGTATCTATAAAAAACTATAGCAACGATGAAAAAAAGTCGTAAAAAAGCAGGACTTTTTCTGAATTTGTACTCATAACACGCGCGCACACACACGTGCACGCGCGTTATAAATAAGGTGTAAGGAATGTTGATTTGAGGCCTTTATTTCCGATTTGAGTGGGTGCAGCTGCCTTTCTATGCGTTCACGATGAGGAATGCCATGTAGGCTACGAATAGCATCGTGAGCATCAGACCTTCCCAACGCTCTACCTTGAATTTCGTATAAGAGAAGAGCCAGAGCATTACCATGCTGATAATCATCATCGAAAGGTCGATGATGGTGATGCCGTTGATGCCAAGCGGACATACGACTGCTGTGGCGCCGAGTATCCAAAGAATGTTGAACACATTGCTGCCTACGACATTGCCAATAGCCATCTCTGACTTGCCTTTCTTGGCTGCCACGACCGACGTTGCGAGTTCAGGAAGCGACGTTCCAAAGGCAACGATGGTCAGACCTATCACACTCTCGCTTACGTTTAAGGCTTGCGCAATGCTTACGGCTGCATCGACAAAGATGTCAGAGCCCCAGATAAGAAGTCCAAGGCCTACGATGAAATAGACTATTGCATACCCTAAAGATAATGTTTTCTTCGTTTCAGATTCTTCGGTGGAATCGGCATTTTTTGAACTTTTTAGGGTCAAAAACATGAAGGCCACGAAAAGCACAAGAAGTATGATTCCATCGACTCGGCTGATTGTGTTTCCCTTGATTATCGGCGAGAAATGGTCGAGGCAGAGAGCCAAAAGGACAATAGAAGCGAACAGTCCAAACGGACAGTCGCGGCGTATGCTTTCCTTATTGATTGCAATAGGCGCAACGAGGGCTGAAACGCCGACTATGAGCAGCGTGTTGAAGATGTTACTACCGACGACATTACCCACGGCGAGGTCGGTGCTGCCCTTGAAGGCAGAGGTGAGCGAAATGACAAATTCAGGCATCGAAGTGCCGAAGGCTACCACCGTGAGGCCTATCACAAGCTCGCTCATACGCATGCGTCGGGCAAGCTGACTGGCTCCCTCGGTCAGTCGGTCGGCTCCAAAGAGCACCATAGCCACGCCGACAACGATGAGGAGAATATCAATAACCATAGATTTCCTTCAATTTGTTGGCAAGTTCCTCGCCACGAAGGTCGTTGGCAATAATCTTTCCCTTGCCATCGACAAGTATCGAGCTCGGTATTGCCATGACTGAATAAGCAGCTTGAGCTGCACTCTTCCAGCCTTTTATGTCGGAGAGGTGAGTCCAGTTGTACTGGTTTTCCTTCACGTAATTTACCCAGTCGTTCTTCTTTGTGTCGAACGAAATGCCAACCACATTGAAGCCTTTCTTCTTGTATTTATCGTAGGCAACCTTGACGTTAGGCATCTCCATGCAGCACGGACGGCACCAAGTAGCCCAGAAATCAATAAGTACAACCTTGCCTTTGCCTACGTAGGAAGTGAGGTCGTGCATCTTACCCTTCATGTCAGGCAGTTTCACATTGGTAATCTTTGCGCCCACCTTGCGGTTTTCTGGCAGTTGTTCGTACTGTGCATGGCAAGTTGCCGGTGCCATGAAAAGCACTGAGAACGATAAAGCGGCAGTCAGAATTGCTGCTGAGAAAGTATTCTTTTTCATATTTTAATTATTTTGGTTGTAGGTTGTAGGTTTCAACCCGCAACCTGTTTATTCTTGCTTACGAAAATTCCGCTCATTCATATTGAACGAAACCTCGTCGGGCTGGCACATAACGATGCCGTCTTGAGCATCGAAAATCCACACTTTGTGGCAATGACGCAGTGCAAGTTCGAAGTCGTGAGTTGAAAGAAGTATCGCCTTCTGCTGCTCTTTCGCCACACGCGCAAGTAGTTGGAAGGTCTCTATCTTACTTGGATAATCGAGGAAAGCCGTAGGCTCGTCCATAAATATAATAGGAGTCTGCTGGGCGAGTGCCTTTGCTATCATGACCTTCTGCTTCTCGCCATCGCTAAGATTGAAGAAACTCCTTTGTGCAAGTTCGCTTACTCCAGCCATCAGCATTGCCTCATCAACGATTCGTTTGTCGGCATCTTTAAGCATGCCAAAGAAGCCTGTATATGGACTTCGGCCTAAGCCTACAAGCTCACGCACCGATATGTTTCTTATGTCGGGCTTCTCGGTAAGCACTATGGCACACTGGCCTTTGTAAGTCTGCGCAAGCTGACGAAGCAACGTCGATTTCCCCACACCGTTTGTTCCGATGAGGCATGTCAGTTCCCCTTCAAAGAGTTCAGCATTCAACCCCTCGGCAACAACCTTGTCGCGATAACCGATAGTAAGGTTTTCTATCTTTATCATTGTTAGGGGCGGGGGACAGATTAAAGTGTTACGATGTTTCGATTATTCGATTATTCGAAAGTTCGGAGAGGCTAATAACTATGCCAGGCTAAAGGCAACGTCCATCATTCGTGTGAAACTTGTGCGGCGTTCTTCGGCAGTTGTTGCCGTGCCATCAACGATGCTGTCGCTTACGGTAAGTATTGCCAGAGCGTGCTTTCCAGCCTTTGCAGCATTAGCATACAAGGCAGAAGCTTCCATTTCAACGGCAAGTACACCCATGCGCTGCCATTCCTTCCATCCATCGTATTCATCGTAGAAGTTATCGGAAGACATCACATTGCCCACCTTGTAACCATAACCAAGTTCTTCACAAGTCTTTACCGCTTTGTTGAGAAGACCAAAGTCGGCGATTGGTGCGAATGTTCCTGGCAGTCTGAACTGTTCGATATAAGCCGAATTAGTGCATGCACCCTGTGCTATTACGATGTCGCCGAGCTTCATTCCTGGCTGAATGCAACCTGCTGTACCCACACGGATAATATTCTTTACATCGTAGAAGTTGAACAACTCGTAAGTGTAAATAGCGATGGAAGGAATGCCCATACCATGCCCCATGACGCTCACGCGCTTGCCTTTGTATGTACCAGTAAAGCCGAGCATACCGCGGACATCATTGAACTGGACAGGATTTTCGAGGAAGTTCTCAGCCATAAACTTAGCGCGCAGCGGGTCACCGCTCATAATCACTGTCTCTGCTATTTCACCATATTTCGCCGCGTTGTGCGGAGTTGGAACGTTTTCTTTACTCATAATCTATCTTATTTTGTTTAATTTATATGCAACTTGCAAAAGTAAAAAGATTTTTTCAAATTTGCAAATAATAAGCATGAAAGTTTTGCCAACGATGCAAAACATCGCTTGGTTTTGGGATTTATTAATTAAGGAATTAATAGACGAGACTTACGGCTTGTACTTACCATTTCTTGCCTTACGTAGGTGATGAAAAAGTAAACTCGTAGTTCCATGTAAGACAAAGAACCTTTACGATTTGCTACCACTAATCACTTTCGTCATCCTTACGTCGTGCGGCTCGGTTGGTATGCTTGGAAGTAGCTGGAAAGGGAAGCACACGCCTATCTTTATTGCTTCGGGCATCTTGGGAAGCAGACGGTCATAGTATCCCTTGCCGCGACCTAATCTGTTACCTTTGCTGTCGAATGCCATGCCTGGCACGAGTATCAGGTCTATCTTGTCTAACGCTGTAAATGCACTACCATCTGGCTCTAAGATGTTGTACTCTCCTATTACCATTGCCGTCGCTGACTGATATTGGTGCAACTCCAAATCGCCATCTACAATAGCTGGTAACAGAACCGTCTTGCCCTGACGTGAGAGTTTATCAACAAGTTGATGCGTGCAGACTTCATCGGGCAGGGAATAGTAGGCTGCAATGACTTTCGCCTTCTTCACGTCGGCATCGGCCATAATCTCCGCTACGATGCTGCGCGAGAGTGCCGCAAGTTCTGCATCCGAATACGAATCCTTCAGCGCCTTAATGCTTTTTCTTAGTTTGCTTTTCATTCTTAGGGAATGACTTACCCTCCTTGAATACCTGCATTGCCGATTTGATTACGTCGTCATCGCTGTTGAGGTATTCGTAGAGTGCGCCTTCATCCATCATATTATATATGATACGACTCGTAAGTCCTCGCTCAAGCAACTCATAGGATTTATGAATCATCAGGTTTCGGCGTTTGAGTCCATGATTGTTGGCATAGGTTGCAAACTGTTCTACGATGCCCTGGCGTTTCAAGTAGGCAGCCATCTGGGTTACGTTGTCGAAGTGATTCAGATTCTTTCGATTCTCGTCGGTGTAGTTAAATGCGAAGGTATAGATTATGCCTGAATATACCGCTTCTGCATAGTATGGAGTCACGGCAGATGTATCTTCTGGCACGAAGATATCTGGTGTGATGCCGCCACCGCCATATACCACGCGTCCGTTCGATGTGTGGTAAGCCTGTCCTTCGTTCTTTATGCTGTCTTGCGAGAAGAACTCGCCGCGTTGATAGCGTTGTATGAGGTCTTGCTCGTAGTCTTCGTCTTTACCTTGCTCATAAGGCTTCTGTATGCAACGCCCCGACGGTGTGTAGTATCGTGCAATGGTAAGTCGTAGCATACTGCCGTCGTGGAATTCGATTGGCTGTTGTACCAAACCCTTACCAAATGAGCGGCGACCGATGACTGTTCCGCGGTCGTTGTCCTGTATTGCACCTGCAAGAATCTCCGACGATGAAGCAGACTCTTCATTAATTAATATAATGAGTGGAATGCGCTGATAACTTCCGTGACCATCGCTGCGGTATTCCTCGCGTGGCGACTTGCGACCTTTTGTATAGACGATTAGCTTTCCGCCTGGAAGGAACTCGTTTGCAATCTGCACAGCACTTGCGAAATATCCGCCTGTGTTGCTGCGTAGGTCTATGACGAGGTGTTCAATGCCTTCAGTGCTGAGCTTAGCTAATGCAACAAGCATCTCTGGGTAAGTAGTTTCGCCAAAGTTCTTGAGTCGGATGTAGCCTGTGTTATTATCGAGCATGTAAGCGCAGCTAACGCTTTTCTGCACAATATCGTCGCGCGTCACAATAAACGTGCGCATATTTTTCTCGCCATATCTGATGATGCCGAGTTTCACTTTTGTGCCCTTTGCACCTTTCAGCCGTTTCATTGCCGTCTCGTTGTTGCAGTCTTTGCCTACAAACGGTTTTCCATCGACGCTGATAATCTTGTCGCCGGCAACGATGCCTGCCTTCTCGGCTGGTCCGTTGGAGATAACGGTCTGCACATGCAGCGTGTCCTCGCGTATGGTGAATGATATGCCCACGCCTGAGAACGAACCTTTAAGGTCGTCGTTGTTGCTCTCCATGTCGCTTGCCGTGATGTAGGTGGAGTGTGGGTCAAGCTCTTTAAGTATTTTTGGCATAGACCTTTCCACGAGGTCATTCATATCGACGGTATCAACATACTGGTCGCCGATGATGTGCAGCAGGTTGCTGAGTTTGTTGCTGCTGGCATTGCTTATGTTGAGTCTGTTGCCAGAGAAATGACTGGCAAAGAAGGCACCAATGAGCACGCCTACAACCATGCACAGTGCCAATATCAAAGGCATGAACCTTGAATGATTACTTTTGTTCATCTTCTTTATTCAGATTAAGATAGACTACTTCTATTCCAGCGCGCTTCAGCAAGTTGATGCCATCGTCGAGGCGATATTGCTCGCCATAGACCACGCGTTTGATGCCCGACTGGATAATAAGTTTTGCACATTCGATGCAAGGCGAGGCGGTGACGTAAAGTGTTGCACCGTCGCTGTTGTTGCTGCTGCGTGCAAGTTTTGTGATTGCATTAGCCTCGGCATGGAGCACGTAAGGCTTTGTCACGTCATTGTCTTCGCATACATTCTCGAATCCGCTCGGAGTGCCATTGTATCCGTCGCTGATTATCATCTTTTCCTTCACCACGAGTGCACCGACTTTTCTTCTCTGGCAATAGCTGTTTTCTGACCATACTTGTGCCATACGTAGGTAACGCTCGTCAAATTTTTCCTGCTTGTTCATTGGTGTTTATTTTTTAACTCCTTAACTACTTTTTCTGAATTCCATTCCTCTTCAGCAGCGCATCGATGGTTGGTTCTTGACCGCGGAAACGCTTGTAGAGCACCATCGGGTTCTCTGTTCCGCCCTTCGAGAGCACTTCATCGCGGAATTTTTGTGCTACTTTCTGATTGAAGATGCCGCGACGCTTGAACACGCTGAATGCATCTGCATCAAGTATCTCTGCCCATTTGTAGCTATAGTATCCAGCTGCATAGCCGCCAGCCATGATGTGTGAGAACTGCGTGGTCATGCATGTGTCGGCGAGTTGTTCGGTCAGCTGTGCCTTGCTCCATGCCTTCTTCTCAAACTCAGGAATGTTGTCCGTGAATTCTTCTTTTTGCGTGTAGTACGCCATGTCGAGCAGACTGAAACTTACCTGACGCAGACATGCATAGGCTGCATTATAGTTGCGACTGCGCACAATGCGGTTGATGAGTCGTGTAGGAATGACTTCGCCTGTCTGGTAGTGAAAGGCAAAAGTCTGGAGGAACTTGCGCTCGATGGCGTAGTTTTCCATAAACTGCGATGGCAACTCAACAAAGTCCCACCACACATTCGTGCCGCTAAGGCTCTCGTATTTCGTGTTGGCAAACATGCCGTGAAGGGCATGCCCAAACTCATGCAAGAATGTTTCCACCTCGCTGAGAGTCAGCAACGCAGGTTTCTTAGGCGTTGATTTTGTGAAATTCATCACCACGCTGACGTGCGGACGCACATTCTCGCCCTTATTGGTAATCCATTGCCCTTGATATTCTGTCATCCATGCGCCGCCTTGCTTGCCTTTGCGCGGGTAGAAGTCGGCATAAAAGACTGCCAGATACGTTCCGTCTTTGTCGAAGACTTCATACGCCTTGACGTCTTTGTGATAGACAGGAATCTTCTTGTTTTCCTTGAATGTGATGCCGTAGAGCGTGGTTGCAAGACCAAAGACACCGCGTATCACGTTCTCCAGTTTGAAGTATGGTCGCAGCATTTCGCTGTCGATGTTATACTTTTTCATCTGGAGCTTGTGGGAATAGAAACTGAAATCCCACGGCTCAAATTCCTTAGCTCCGCATTCAATTGCCATGTCGTGAACGGCTTTTATTTCCTTCTTTGCCGTTGGCTTGTAGGCTTTGATGAGCGTGTTCATCAGTCGGTTGACCGTGCGCACGTTCTTTGCCATACGGTAGCGCATCACGTAGTCGGCGTAAGTCTTATGCCCCAAAAGCTGTGCGAGTTCCCTTCTGAGGTTGATGATACGGCGGCAGATTTCGAGATTATTCGACTTGTTGTCTCTTATGCCTCGCGTATTGCTTGCCATATACATCTTTTTTCTCAGGTCGCGCTGCGTGGAATAAGTCATAAACGGACCGTAACTTGGTGAGTGCAGGGTGAATATCCATCCCTCTTTTCCTCTGTCTGCAGCCTCTTGTGCAGCGGCTTCGATGGCAGAGTCGGGCAGTCCGTCAAGCTGAGCCTTGTCTTTTATATGCAGTTTGAAGGCGTTAGTCTCGCGTAGGAGGTTCTGTGAAAACGTCAGCGACAACGCAGAAAGTTCCTCTGTAATCTGCCTCAGGCGTTCCTTGCCGGCGTCGTCGAGCAGTGCGCCGCTCTGCACGAAAGAGTCGTAGTAATTGTTGAGCAGCACTTTTTCCTCCTTTGTCAGCTTGCGATGATGCTGGTGCACGTACTTCACGCGTTCAAACAATTTCTTATTGAGCATCACGTCGTTGTCGTGCTTTGTCAGTATCGGCGACAGTTTGTTTGCCAAAGCATCCATCTTGTCGTTGGTCTCAGCCGATAGCAGGTTGAAGAACACTTCGGTCGAACGGTCGAGCAAATCGTAGTAGAAGTCCTTTTCCTTCGAGTGCTCCACCACGATTGTGTTCTCGAATGTTGGCGTTTCGGGGTTGTTTATGATCTCTTCCAGTTCCTCATTGTCGCGCTTTATGCCCTCCATGATAGCCTCCTCGTAGTCGCGGAGGTGAATCTTGTCGAAGGGAATCGTCTCGTGCGGAGTGTCGTATGGTGCGAAGAACGGGTTCTCGTGTTTAGGCATTGTTGTTGAATTTTTATTCTAAGTAGGTGTGCAGAATTATTTTTTATAATAATTGTATTCAATAGTGATGTAGATTTAGCGCTTAACAAAAGGGCGTGTAGAGGCTCCTACTCAACCGCTGGTAAGTGCTAAAGGTGCGCAGTAGTGTGTGCAAGGATTGTGTAATTAATTCTGCACACCTACTTATAGATTGCTAAGGCACCGATAGTTGCCGTGGGTAGCTATAGGCCTTTGAACTTGCAAACTTACAAAAAAATGATGACTTTTTTCATAAAAAAACATAATATTTAATAAAAATTGACGAACTTATGCTCATATTTGCATACGGAAAGCATTGCGTCTGCGTGATGCGGTTGAATAATACTGCTTTTCAAGTAGTCCCTTTCTTCAGCCCTTCACACCTCAGGTGTTTCGGCTGTCACACCTCAGGTGTTGGTAGTGGTCACACCTTAGGTGTTTGCGTTGTAACACCTGAGGTGTGAAGGGATGGTTTAATGGATAATTGAAAATCGGCAATTGATTGCCGCGATATACCTTATTAAATAACGCGCGCACGCGTAATGAGTCTTTTTGCAGAAAAAGTCCTGCTTTTTGAGAAATATTTTGCACTGTGTCTTCATATTTTTTTAGTGCGAACCCGTTGGGGACGATGTAGAGAGATGTATTTGTACTGCAGGTCTTCGACCCGCAGTTACTGTTGTATGACCTCTTCGAGGTCAATATACA
>JAUNQM010000308.1 GCA_030536165.1 Prevotellaceae bacterium
TGCCATCTCTGATCCCATTGCAAGTGCTGTCTCACGTCCCTTAAACCATTTAACGATACCTCTTGAAACCGTAATACCTCCCATCTCTGTACCGCAACCGAAAATCATGAAGCCTATTGCTGCAAGTTTTGCCGATGCTGGCATTCCCTCGTAGAATGGAGATACGCCGAGTTCTTCAAAGACTGGAATATAGTTAAGATTGTTGTTGAACCATACTTCTGCACTACTGCCGATGAATGCATCTGACACTGCATAATACTTAATCAAAGCGCCTACAAGCATCACTGCGCCTGACAATACAGCCGTAAAGCGCACTCCCATCTTGTCGAGGATGATACCTGCAAAGATTAGGAAGAACACGAAGACGTTGAGGAATGTCTCCGCACCTTGCATTGTGCCGAAAGCCGTTGAGTCCCAGCCACGCTGCGACATCATGAGGTCTTTGATTGGTGAGAGAATGTCCATAAAGATGTATGAACAGAACATTGCGAGCGCTAACAATAGAAGCGCGGTCCAGCGCATTGCCGGATTGTCCCTGAGGACTTGATAAACTTTTGTTTCCATTATATTCTTAATTATTTAATATTTTTCCAGTCTTTTGTCTTCTTTATGTCGAAAAGATATGAGAGTTTCACCACGATTGCACCATGATTAGAGCGACCGAAGAAATCTTTCTTTGCGTTGCCATAGAAGTCGCCTAAGCCATAATAGTAGCGTGCATCAATAGCAAAATGCCCCAGTCTTTTCATTGAATATTCAAAGCCTACGCCAGCCGTGATACCATAGTCGAACTTGTTTTCAACAGGCATTACTTCCATTGAATCTATTTGCGACACAGGCATGTTGCTCGGATCTACATTATATCTATCCGTGTATTCAAAGTTTGAAGTTGTAGATTCACTCAGGAAGAATCCAATCTGCGGACCCGCCACTACATAGAACTGTCCTCCTTGATTCTCGCGCCCCCACCCTAACCTTGCAAGTATAGGAACCTGCACATAGTTCATCGTGCGCTTATATTTCTCTTCCTTGCCTGTTCCGAGGTTGATGACAGGACGATCGGTCTTATCCATAATGTTCTCATCCCATCCCAGACTTGCATAGTTCACTTCTGCCTGAATAGAGCAAATGCTCTTGAAATACTTCTCGCAAGTGTATCTGAATGTTGCTCCGAACATTGGGCCTACATGGAAGTTCTGTGGTACGTTCGGAGTGAAGCCAACCTTGTTGAGTGCCACTCCCGCGCTTGCTCCAATGGCAAAGTCGTTGCGATGCTCGCCCACCTGCGCCATCGTCGGAATGGTGCAGAGCAGAACAAAAGCAGCACAAAGAAGCATCTGCTTACGAAGTTTTTTGCAATAGTCGGACATCATTATCATAAAATTACTGTTACAGTTAACTCGGCTTTTCCCGAGGTCCAAGCCTCATGACCTAAAACCTAAAACCAATAACCTACAACCTACAACCGTTTAATAATTTATCAGTTCCAACGCCTTGTCGTTACGATAATGAACAAACATCATATCGTTGTTCTTATATCCACCTGTGGCGCTGACTTTCTTGAAGTGCAATGGTGTCTGAATCGGGTCGTTTACTTTCTGATTTGCGCTTCCCACAAAGTTCTTTCCATATTTAGCCATGCCTTTCAGGAAGTAATATCCCTGGTCGAAACCTGTGAGCACAAAGCGTGGCAATGCGAACTGCACGTCTTGCTTGAACCAGAAGCGATACTTATTTTCCATGTTTACGACACGTGGGTCGGTGCTTCTATAATAATATGTACTTGGGATATAGACATCATTCTTGCAGAAGTTGTCGAACTGGAATTTCTCATACATCAGCCACTCAGTATATCCCAGCACCTTGAACTTTAGTTTTTCGTTCTTTTCTCTCACCATGTTCAGCCTTGCAAACACTTCGAGCATCTTTGGCGACGAAGCTGAGTTAAGCACCACGAGATTCGTCTTCTTCTTTGCAAAAGCTTTCACGAATGCCTTGTCGGTCTGAAGCACGTTTGTTATGCGATATGCAATGCCTTGCTTGTCGCAATACGCCTTCAACTTTGTGGTGAACGTAGGCTTGCGGAAGCTTGTGGAGTCGTTGCAGTCGATGATTATTACCTGACAATCGTTGCTCTTGAACGACAGTTTCATGAAGTTCGTCACCACCGCATCCTCCAGTTCTTCAGGACTCTGATAAACCTGGAACAGATTTGGATTAGAATTGAGTTCTGGAGTATTTATCGAGAATGGAATCACCATCTTTGCTCCCTTCAACTTTGAGAGCATTGATATAGAGCTCACCTGCTTCGAATATAGCGGGCCAAAGATAATGTCGCTGTTAGCAAGGTCGCCCTTCTGCAAAACGGAATCAATGTTTGCACCTTCCTTTACATTATGCGTAGTCAACTCCACGCTGACACCTTCTTGCTTCAGACTATCAATCGCAAACAGCAGTCCACGATAGTATTCCACCATACGGAAGCCATCACCGTTATCATTGTGCAACGGAAGAAGTACTCCAACTTTAATCGGATTAGCACCCAACACTGCAAGTGAACTCAGCGACACGACCAATGCCATCAGGCAACGTAAAAAATTCTTATTCATTGTTTATTTGTTTATTTATGTTTCTATTTTGTGTTTATGCGTAATTCAACTATCATACCTACTATTAAGGTAGTCTCTAAAAGCATAGAGCGGAATGTTT
>JAUNQM010000054.1 GCA_030536165.1 Prevotellaceae bacterium
TCTATGATTTCATTGCATATTTTGACGCTTGTTATGATGTGTTTGGCACAAAATCAAAATCTCCAAATGCCACGCTTTTTACAGATATTGATTTAACCCAAGCTAATAAAATAGACTCGAAATGGTTTGCAACAACTTTCTTAAAAGAAGACACTACCAGCTCTTGGCACGATGCGACTTTCGATGGTAATGGCCACACTATAAAAGGGCTATTCCCTACCGCTTTTCCTGACTCTACTCAGAGAGGATTATTTGGGTATATTGATAAGGGCAGAGTAAAAAACCTTACCATTGACGGAATTGCTTGGGATAGTGATAATAGTGCATTGCTTTGCGGTAAAGCAAGCAACAGCACATTTGAGAATATTACTATCAAGGGATATGTAAAAAGTCGCCATGGCCGTGCTGCAGGATTGTGCGATGAGGCATATAACTGCAAATTCTTAAGATGTCACAACTTTGCCAACATTGAATCTCCAGACAATTCTATTGGCGGTATAGTAGCCATAGCAGAAGGAGGCAGCATAAGGGAATGTACTAATCAGGCAAACATAGATGGACGACAATCAAAGTATGTTGGCGGTCTGGTAGGCAACTATACTGGTGAATTTCTGATTGAAAACTCAGGTAACTATGGCAATGTTATAGGTAAGGATTGTGTAGGAGGCATTGTGGGTGCATTTGCTATTCCTGAGACGTACTTTTACACTCAGCAAAGCCAAAGAAGTAGCAACCTATACAATTCCCTTAACGTAGGAGACATAACCATTACTGGGGAATCATACGACAAAGGCGGCTTGGCAGGTTTTTGCGCCCTGCCTGATAGCCTTGTGAGCATCAATGAGACAGAATTGGATGCATTTATGGATATGCAAATACAAAATTCATATTATAAGGGATCACAATTAATGATAGGTAGCGCTGAAAATACAACTTCAGAGAGGAAAAATATAAAATGCACGGATGCACAACTCACCTCAGGTGAAATATGTTATAACCTAAACAACAAAAAAAACGATACTGATGTAATATGGCATCAAGATCTTGGCAACCAAATATACCCTTATCCTTATGGTGATAAGCTATTGCCTCCATCTGTCAATGTAAATGATGGGGCAATATTCGTAGCTGCTAACTCTACAATAGATTCACTTACGATTCATCCTGATACCTATGGCGAAGATAGTTATTTTCACACTGATGTATCTTTCACTGTAAAGGAAATGAAATATATCCGTAAAGCAACAGTAAAGAAAAACTTCTATGCCACACTATACCTGCCATTTGCATTTAGCGACGAACGACTGAAAATTCTGGACTTTGACTATTATGATAATGAAACAGGAACTGTCTATTTCAAAGACGTCGAAGGAATGACGGTACCTAATCATCCGTATATTGTGCGAATGGCAGATAGTTACGATAAAGATTCGGTAATACAACTCGTAATTTCAGCTGAAAATGCTTTGGTCGTACCAGATACAAGTACAATAGACATAGAAAAACAAATAGACTGCATCCCAACAGGTTTTTACGGAACGTATGCTTTTAGAAGGATTTATGGTAATAACGGCTTCTATGCCTACTCGTCAGCCAACGGCGACTTCCGCAAGGCTAATAGTGTTGATGGAAATCCAGTCTATCCATTCAGATGCGTATTCAAGGTTGGTCCAGATGCGACAGCTCCTGCAACTATAGACTTTGTAGCTCCGGAGGATGGAGGAGTCACAAATATTAGCTCTTCAAAAATTGTTGAGATAGACACTAACACATCTATCTACAACCTCAACGGACAAGCCGTCGGCAACTCTTTCAATTCACTAAAGCCAGGCATCTATATTTATAAAGGAAAGAAAATTTACATTAAATAAATACTTACGTTATGAAAAAGCAATATTATAAACCAACAAATCGCGTTGTAACAATTATTAGTCATGGGCATTTGATGAATACTAGTGCCCCTTTGGGTCCAGATGAGCCTGTTGGTGCAAAGGAAGACATTGACTTTGACGAAGACAACTAAGCATAACTCTAACACACAAAAACAGACGACTGGATAATGCCAGCCGTCTGTTTTGTGTTATTCATATGCAAGTTCGGATAAGCAATTTACTTGCTTTTACCCCATACGTTATCCCCGAATTCGCGTATTCATTCGCCATCCTATCGTTGCGTCCTGTAAGGACAGCAGTAAGACAAAGCAGATAATACTTTTGTCCTGACAGGACGTGATGGCTATAATTTTATCATCATCAATCCCAGGGTGCCGCTACGCTCTACCCTGGGCTATGTACCGCTGCGCGGCTGCCCTTGTAGGGCGTACCACATCAGCATTCGGCAAAAGCCGTGATGGAACATGTTCATACCAACTTTACTATTTACAATCTTGACCTCGAGGGGGTCGTATTGAAAAGCCCTACTCGTCAAATCGGCTTTCTACTGTCGCATCCCTCGCGTGCGCGCGCATCATTATTTATTAAATAGGGCAGTAAATGGAACAGGACCAGACTTAGATTTTGAGACAGAAATGCGTTATATTTATAAAAAAATAACAAAAAAGGTTCGATTTTTAATTTTTTTTGCTAACTTTGCCGTGTATTATGTATTTTGGGGTATATGGTTGCTATGGGTTTTGTTGAAACTATAGTACTTGAACCTTAAACGCGAATTATAAAAAGGACTTATATACTAAAAACTAAAATATCGGTCTATGAAAAAAATCTTATTTTATGCATCTTTGCTATGCATTGGAATCTGTTATTCGTCGTGTAAGAAGGACGAACTGGTTCCTGAAAATGAGGATCCTTCATGGCTGGGTGAGAGTATCTATTCGGAGCTGAAGAATCCGAAGCAGTTGGAGGGCACGTTCAACACGTACCTTTCGCTTGTCGATGACTTAGGCTACGACCAGACGCTTGCTCGTACTGGTAGCAAGACCATCTTCCCTGCTAATGATGAAGCCTTCAAACGTTTCTTTGCCGAGAATGACTGGGGCGTCAAGAGTTATGACGACCTGACCGAGGCAATGAAGAAACAACTCTTGTATTCGTCAATGCTCGACAATGCATTGCTTCTTGGCATGTTACCAAACGTGTCGAGTGGTACGGCTGATGTGGTAAAGGGTATGGCTGTAAAGCACCCGACCAATGTGAGCGTTATTGACATCGTTGAGAACGTCACCCCAGAAAAGATGCCAAAGAACAATTCTTTCTGGATGAAGAACGAGAAGCGAATCAACGATGGAAAGTTCTATGCCGTCTATGATGCGACGAACCCAATGATGGTTCACTTCACGCGTGAGCACATGATTAACAATGGCATTACGACTCTGGGTGAGGGTAGTGACTTTGAGATTCTTACCGGTTCACCTTACACCGAGGGTAGTGCGTATATTTTCGACAAGAAGGTTGTCGTGGGCGACGTCACTTGCCAGAATGGTTACATACATCAGGTGGATAACGTGATTGTGCCTCCAGGCAATATGGGTCAGGTGTTGCGCTCGGAAGATGATACAAAGTATTTCTCAAGAATACTTGATTATTTCTCTGCCCCATACTACGATGCAGTCACAACTAACAACTACAACGACTGGGCTTTGACAAACGGTCAGCCGACGATAGACTCAATCTTCCAGATCAGATACCTGAGTACACGTTCTCAGGCTTCTTCATTGAACCGCGACCCTAACGGCATCATCCATTCAAATACTGAGTTGCTGAACTTCGACCCAGGATGGAACGGTTACTATCCTGCTAACTCGGGTGGCAGTGGCATGGACTATTCGCTGATGGATATCGGTTCGCTGTTTGTTCCTACGGATGAAGCGATGTGGAAATACTTCTGCCCAGAAGGTAACGGTGGCTTCATTATTAATATATACGGTGACAAACCAAATACGCTGGATAACTTCGGAGAGAACCTCGACTCGTTGTTTAGCAAGAAGCCGACCGTGCTCACAGCGTTTGCCAACAACCTCATGAAGCCTTCGTTTGTATCGACAGTGCCAAGCAAGTTTGATGCAATCACTAATGATGCAAGCGAGAACATGGGCATGAACAAGTCGCTGCTCGTGCCAGGCAATAACGGCAGATACGACATAAAGATTGCTAACAATGGAGTAATCTATAAGATAAACGAACTTATTGCACCAGATGAGTATCAGTCAGTGATGGGTCCTTCATCGCTCTACGACGATATGAAGGTAATGAATGTGTTCGTGCAAGACCATACCGTGGGCGGTACGGCTTCGCAGTTAGGTGCTGATATGTATTTCTATCTTCTTGCAATGAATGCCAACTATGCTTTCTTCACTCCAGACGATGAGGCATTCAAGACATTCTACATCGACCCTACGACATTAAAGCACAAGAATCCAGAGGCATTGCGTTTCGAGTATGATGCAACGCAGACAGGTACGATAAAGGTGTCGTGCTATCGCCATACTTATGATCCAGAGACAGGTGTGATAGGTCAGCAGATAGGTGAGCGTGTGGCTGCAACGACAAAGAAGTCACAGATTCAAGACATTCTCAACTACCATACAGTAGTGATGAAGGAAGGTGAGAAGTTTGGTACAAACAAGTATTACGTGACGAAGCATGGCGGTGCAATCTATGCCGACGGTGCAGGCCAGGGCAGCAAAATCTATGGCGGTATGCAGTTGGATAACGGTGCAACCCCTGCTACAATAAGAAAGGCTTACCCAACAAGTCCGTCAGATACGATGTGCGTCTATAACGAGAAGAACGGTGTAGCATTCCGTATAGACCATATTATCCAGCCAACGGTGAACAGTGTTTATAGCATACTTGAGAAGAACAGCCAGTTCTCGATGTTCTTGGACATATGCAGTGGTTTTGATAATGCAGACCTACTGGAATGGGCAGGCATCTCAAGCGAAAAGAGCACAACAGGCGGAACTTCGATGCAAGACCGTTATCAGGTATTTGTAGATAAGAAGGGCCTCGACTACAATGTCAACATGCTCAGCTCATATAACTATACACTCTATGCTCCGAACAATGACGCAATGAACAAGGCTTTCGCACTTGGACTTCCAAAATGGAGTGAGATAGAAGCGCTGTTTGAACCTTACCGCAACACGGATAGCGAGGATGTTAGTGACCAGGAACTCAGAGATAAGTCGCTGGCACTCGCAATGATAAATGAGTTGCGCTCATTCGTGCGTTACCAGTTCCAGAACAATTCCGTGTTTGCTGATAATGTGATTACGGCAAACAAATACCAGACATTGCTTTCCGATGAACTCGGTATAGCACAGACGATAAACGTATCAGGTGGACAGAATGTCCTGAAGGTGCAAGACGTTTCCGGCACAGAACATCAGATTAAGGCAAACGGAACCCTCAAGACGAATATTCTGGCACGTGACTACGTGTTTGATGCTTCAAAAGAATCGGCTTCGTCAATCGTATCGTCATCATTCGTGGTAATACACGAGGTTGATGATGCAATGAACTTTGAAGCTTCAAAACGCTACGACTCTCAGTGGGCTAACGTAAAGGCGAAAGCCAGAACAAAAGCAAACTACAAGAAGAATCTTCAACTAATTAAATACTTAAAATAATAAGGATATGACTAAGACAAAGATTATATTTATGCTTCTGTTCTGCCTTGCCACACAGATGGTAATGGCACAGAATAAGGTCATATCGGGTACGGTAAGTGACAGTATGGGACCAATCATGCTGGCGAACGTAACAGAACGCGATGCCAACAACCGTATTGTCTCAGCATGTCAGACAGATATGATGGGTAACTTCTCAATGACAGTGAAGAGCCCAAAGAATAAACTGGTCATCTCTTACGTTGGTGACAAGACAAAATCAATCGTAATCGGCAACCAGACTAACTTCAAGATTTTCCTTGAAGCAGCAGGAACGCAGTTGAAGGAAGTCACGGTTAAAGGTCAGCGACAGACTTCGGGCGGACTGACGATAAAGAAAAAGGAAATGTCGGTTGCATCGCAGACAATGAACATGAGCGAGGTTGAAGGTCTTGCCTTTACAAGTGCCGACGAAGCCTTGCAGGGTGAGATTGCAGGTCTTGATATCGTGCAGAACTCAGGTAACCTCGGTGCAGGAACAACAATGCGTCTGCGTGGTGTGACAACCATCAATGGTAACGCCGAGCCTCTCATTGTTGTGGATGATAAGATATTCGACAACCCAGACGAGACTTTCGACTTTGCAAATGCAAACGAAGAACAGTATGCTTCGTTGCTTTCAGTCAACGTGGAAGATATTGCAAGCATTACGGTATTAAAAGATGCTGCGGCTACAGCAATCTGGGGTGCCAATGGTGCCAATGGTGTTATCCAAATCACGACGAAGCGTGGTGTCAGAGGTAAACCGCGTGTGAACTTCACTTATCAGTTCACAGGAACATGGCAGCCTAAGGGATACAAGCTCCTGAACGGTGATGACTACACCATGATGCTGAAAGAAGAGTTCTATAACCCAGCACAGGCAAGTACATCAACTTCATACATCCGCGAAATAAACTACGATAAGTCGTGGGGTGACTATGAAAACTGGAACAACAACACAGACTGGGTAGATGCTGTGACGCAGTTTGGTGGAATGCATTCATGGAACCTCAACCTTACAGGTGGTGGACAGAAGGCTACATTCCGTATATCGGGTGGCTATGACCATCAGACAGGTTCCATCATCAAGCAGACACTCGACCGACTCTCTACACGACTCGTGCTCGACTATAATGTGTCAGACCGTATTCGTTTCTCAACGAACTTTGCGTTGACATACACGAACAATGTCCAGAACTATTCTGGTATTCTCGGTCTTGCACAGAAGATGGCTCCGAACATGGCAATCTATCAGCAGAATGCTGACGGAACAGATACCGACGAATTCTATATAATGAATCCGACAGGTAGTTCTAACCATAACAATAGCCCTTATTCGGGAAACTACTCATCTTATGAGTTAAGCAGTATCCGTGCATTGGGCAATCCTGTTGCAATAGCTGAACTGGCTTGGAAGAAAGACCAGACATACCGTATCACTCCAGACTTTGCTTTGAAGTATGAGATTCTCGGTACGGGTGTAGATCAGCATCGTCTGACTTTCAATGGACGTGTTGACTTCGATATCTACGCACGAAGTGTTCCTGCGTACTTGCCAGGTTCGCTTACAACAGACTTGTGGAATAATGAAAATTACAATGTAAGTACAAGCACTGAGAGCAACCGTTTGAAGATTGGTGCACGTGCCGACCTTACATTTACGCCTCATTTCAATAACGAAGACCTCTACTTCACGTCGATGGCACGTTATGAAATGAATACTTCAAAGAGTAATAACCAGTCAATAACAACGTATGAATTGCCTAATGGTATTACGTCGCCGACTGTTGACGGTTCAACAAACAAACTAAGCAGTGGCAACAGTCGTGCTAACTCGCAGGACATTGTCTTCCAGTCTCACCTTTCATATAAGGAGCGTTACATCTTTGGCTTCTCAATGCGTGCCGACGGTAACTCTAAGTTTGGACCAAAAAACAAGTGGGCATGGTTCCCTGGCGTTTCGTTGCGTTACAACATCAGCGACGAGAAGTTCATGAAGCCGTTGAGCGACAAGTGGCTTTCAGTTCTCGGACTCCGTGCATCATGGGGTATCGTAGGTAAGGCTCCAGATGCCGACTATCTTTTCTTCAATACCTATAATACTTCTGCCGGTTATTATGGTCAAGGAAGCAGCGTATATCCAGTGGCATCGCTCGACGGACTCAAACTTGATGACCTGAGATGGGAAAAGACAGAGTCATACAACCTCGGTTTCAACCTCGGCCTGTTCAACGATATGCTCGAAATTGAGTTCGACTGGTATCATAAGCTTACATCAGATTTGTTGCAGAAGTCAGTTGCAATCCCTTCAACTACAGGTTACGCAAGTCTTTCTTACGCAAACGTAGGAACGATGAAGAACATCGGTTGGGAAATGAATGTCAATGCACGAGACTTCGTAAAGATTGGTAAACTCAAAATCAGTGCGGGCTTCAATATTGCCCAGAACGCTAACGAGATTACAGAGATGGATCAGCGAGTTCTCGACGCAGTGAACTCAGAATGGAGCGCAACGTCGCGTGGCTCATATCAGAACAGAATCCAGACAGGTAACGCCCTCGGTTCAATCTATGGCTTCCGCTATCAGGGAGTTTATCAGTACTCATACGATTACCTTACAAATCTCCAGCGTGAAAACAACTGGTCAACCGAACGCTTCGAGGCAGAAATCAACAACATGCTTGCAGAAGGTAAGACGTTCCCAGTTGTCGTTGGTGCTGACGGAAAGGTGCTGATGACAAGTACAGGCTTGCCTCAGCGTATGGTTTATAACTATTCCGATGGTTCAAGCACATATTCTTTCCAGGGTGGTGATGCTAAATACGAGGATATCAACCACGACGGACAGATAAATGCACTTGATATCGTATATCTTGGTAACTCAATGCCAAAGGTTAACGGTGGTTTTAATTTCAACATCCGTTGGGGAAACTGGAGCTTGAAGCCACGTTTCATGTATCGTTTCGGAAACAAGGTTGTTAATGCCGCACGTATGAACCTCGAAGAGATGTTCAACACTTATAACCAATGTGCTACAGTAAACTGGCGCTGGCGTAAGGATGGCGACGATACTCCTATTCCAAGAGCGATGTATAATACAGCATATAACTTCCAGGGCAGTAGCCGATATGTAGAGGACGGTTCGTTCGTACGTTTCCAGAACCTCCAGATTGCTTACAACTTCCCTAAGAAGCAAGTGCAGAAGTGGGGCATGAACAACCTTCAGTTGTATGCTTCCATCAACAACCTCTATTGCTGGACTCACTATAGTGGAGTCGATCCTGAAGTTTCGACAGGTGGATGGGGTGTCGCAACCGACAACTCGCAGACTCCACGTTCAAAGTCGTTCACTGTAAGTCTTAAACTTGGATTCTAATTCGGAGGACAGATTATGAAAAAGAACTATAAAAATATATTTACTCTCTTGTTTGTTGCTGCTGCAACACTCACAAGTTGTGTTGATACAGTCATACTGCCTGACGATAAGACTGTAGATGAAGACTTCTGGAAGACTAAAGACGATGTTTCTTACGTTGTCAACAAGGCATATCAGTCGATGCTCTCTACGTCATTCATGCAGAATATTATTGTATGGAGCGATTTCCGCTCAGATGAACTTGATTACGTATCGTCAATCTCAGGTAACGTGCGTAATGCACTTGAAGAAATAAGTGCAGCAAAGATAGAGACCGACAATATGTTCAATGACTGGGCACCTCTTTATTCTACTATCAACTATTGCAACATAGTGCTTGAGAAGTCGGAAGGTGTCATGGCTTACGACCCGAACTATTCTTCTGGTGATTTCAAGAGCGATTGCTCGCAGATGCTGGCACTCCGTGCTTTGTGCTATTTCTATCTTGTACGCGTCTTCCGCGATGTTCCTGTAACTCCAGGCGCATACATGAACAGCAGTCAGGAACTGAACCTTGCTCAGACCGCACCTCTGACAGTAATCGATCAATGTATTGCTGACCTTAAGACGGCAGAGCAAAATGCATTGCAGGCAAGCAACTATCAAGACTGGCGCAAGGTGGGCTATATAAATAATGTGGCAATACAGGCAATGCTTGCTGATTTCTATCTCTGGCGTGCTTCTGTTATGCACAGCGAAGCTGATTACCGCTCTCGTATCGAATACTGCGACAAGGTGATTGCTGCTAAGCAGGAACAGTTTGTTCCACGTCCAGGACAGATTATAGATGAGAAAGACATTTATCATCTTGCCAACTGCAGCGACTATTATACTGATATGTACGGACAGAAGAATTGCTACGAAAGCATCTTTGAGTTGCAGTTCGATGGCAATAACAACTCTAATACCGGACTATGTAATATGTATCACAAGATAGGTACCAATTCTACGACACCGTATCTTCGTGTTCCAATGTCAACATTCGGTAGAATAGGGCAGGGCAATATCTTTGAGAGCACTCTTGACCAGCGTGCATATAATAGTGTATATTCTATCGGAGGTACAGCAGACTTCTTTGATGTTCGTAAGATGATACATAACCTTTCCGCTCCTCAAGGCAAATCTGAATCACGAACTGAATGGACGTATGAACATTTCAGTCGAAACTGGATTGTATATCGACTGACAGATGTTATGCTGATGAAGGCAGAGGCTCTCGTCCAACTCACTCAAGGTGATAACGAAAACCCTATGGCTGAACAGGCATTCTCACTTGTACAGGCTGTAAACACACGTGCACTGCCTGATAAGTCTAAGTCTGATTCACTGAAGTGGAATACTTACAAGTCTCAGGACCTCGAACTCCTCGTGCTCAATGAAAGGGCTCGCGAACTCTGTTTCGAAGGCAAGCGCTGGTTTGACCTTCTACGTTACAACTATCGTCATGTCGATGGCGTTGACTACACTACAACCCTTGCTGCACAGGATGAGCAGAAGAAACCTTTTGTAGCCAACTACTCTGAAATGATGAATCTCATGGTGAAGGAGTACGCTACTGGCGGGCAGACTATTAAGTATAAGATGCCGACAGAACCGTATCTCTATATGCCGGTACTGCAGAGCCAGATTGACGTAAACACGTTGCTCGTTCAGAATCCGGTATATTCTGAGAATAGTTTGTGGAAGAAAGATTAAAGTCATAACTTAGAAATATAGAATAGCTATAACTTCTAACAACCGCATATAACAATGATAAAGAAAATATTAAACGCCGGTCTTATTCTCATCTTTGGGGCTTCGATTACGCTCACATCGTGTAACCCAAACCCTGACGAGTCTGATCTCTACACGTTTACCGGCAAGACAATAGAGGACTTC
>JAUNQM010000055.1 GCA_030536165.1 Prevotellaceae bacterium
ATTGCCGAAGCAACGATTACAGCATACAAAAAAAAGCGGCCTGCATTGCTGCAGACCGCCAAATGTTATGGATTGTTCAAAAGATATATTAGTTGTCTGGCGTATGTTTGATTCAATTCGAAACCGCCAGACGACTAATTTTCCAAACTACCGATTAGTTCCAACCTGGGTTCTGAGTGATACCGCTGTTGAGGTCGGTTACACGCTTAGGGAATGGAAGCAGTTCGTGCTTACCCTTCTTGAAACCAAGTGTATTAGGGTATGTTTTCTTGTAGAAGTCAGCACCTGAAGCATCGATGAAGCCTTCATGCTCTGTTGACTGTCCTTCAGCGAGCTTGTCGCGGAATGTAGGTACATAGCTGTCAGCCTTCTCGAATGTAGAGTAATCCTTCCAACGCATGAGGTCAGCCGAGCGGCAGCCTTCCATCCAGAGTTCGAACATCTTTTCCTTTTTAACTTCATCAAGTGTACATTGTGTACTTCTATGCTGAGCCTGTGCACGGTCCTGAATCATATTAAGTGCTCTGAGGCCGCTTCCGTCGGCATCGCCAGCCATTGCGCAGCACTCTGCATACATGAGCAGAACTTCTGGGTAACGCATGATAGAGAAGTTACGCTGTCCTTCGTTAGCTGAGCAGATGTCGTTCTGATCCTTGTGAACAACAGTTTTCCAGTTGAAGAAACCTTCGCAAGCATAAACGCCGACCTTGTTGAGACCGCGAGTTGCGTCCTTTGCCTTAACGTCAGTCTTACCAGGAACGAATGGCTGAGGATCGTTAATCCACTGTGCGTTGTAGAGGTATTCATCATAAGTCATGATCCATGCCTTGCGACGTGCAGATTCCATACCGTCGTTAGCAATGAGTGCACGTGCGAAGTCGCCAGTTGGATTCATCCAACCCCAACCGTTGTTGTTGATCTTTGTGTCGTTGAGCTGTGAACCGCCCATGTTTTCGAAACGCCAGTTGAATGTCATGTGAGCATTCCAACCAGTACGCTTTGCAATTGAGAAGTAGTCAACGAGTGATGGATCGAACTCAATGTTGAATTCAAATACCTGCTCTTCGTTAGCCTTACCGTCAGCGTGGAGGATTTCAATCATTCTTTCAGATGGAACGAGAGAGTACTTGCCTGAATTGATAACTGTTGCAAGAGCAGTCTTTGCATTAGCATAGTCACCCTTCCAAAGGAGAGCCTTACCCTTGATGGCATTAGCAAATCCCTTTGTCACGCGTACTGCACCAGCCTTGTCAGTAGGACTTGTACGTTCTGTAAGGTCAGGGAGAGCGAGGTCGATTTCCTTTACTACCCAGTCAAGAACAGCTGCCTGAGATTCTGCATTTTCAGGACGAGCAGCACCATTGATAACTTCTTCTACGATAGGAGGAGTTCCCCAGTAGATAGCAAGCATGAGGTGGTCGAAAGCTCTCATTGCGCGAGCTTCAGCAACGCACTGCTTCATCTTTGCAGAAAGAGTGCCGAGACGTTCTTCTGTGAAGTTAGTGATAACGAGGTTACACTTCTGAATTGAACGGTAGAAAGCGGTGTAGCCACCGAGAACTACGATATTGTCGTTAGTGTAACGGAAATCGTGGAATTCACGTTCAGTGACGCAGTCTTCAGGACCAGAACCAGCCATGTAGATATCATCACCCTGATAGTTAGTAAGTCCGAAGTAAGGACCGTAGTTATAACCGGTAACCTCGCCCATGAATGCGAAGTTCTCGAAGGTATCATAATATACTGTAGCCAGAGCAGCTTCAGCGTCAGCATCAGTCTGGTAGAATCCTTCCATAGGAAGAACACCCTTCTGATCGATATCAAGCTCGCTTTCACTACATCCAGTGAATGTAAGAGCTGCGAGTGAAATTAAAAACAAATATTTTTTCATAATTGTATCGTATTTGATGATTAGAATGAAAGGTTGAGACCGAAGATAACTTGCTTAGCAGTAGGGTATGTACCCATATCGATACCAAGACCGTTAGAAGTGTTTGTAGTAGCACACTCTGGGTCAAGACCAATGTAGTTTGTGATAGTGAAGAAGTTTTCAAGAGATGCGAATACGCGGAGGTTGTCAACGAAGAACTTCTTTGTGATATCCTTAGGAATAGTGTAACCAAGCTGGATAGTCTTGAACTTGAAATAGTTTCCGCTGAAGACTGTGAGGTTAGAACTATATACTTCTGTTGACCAGTTAGCAACTGAAGGGAACTTCTGGCTGTGGTTTTCAGGAGTCCAAGAGTTCTTGTAGAAGTATTCATAGTTGTTACAGTATGGACGGTCAGAACGCCAAGCCTGTGGCAGAATCTTGTTGCCTGCTGCACCAGCACCGAACAGCAAGAAGTCAAAGCCCTTATATTCCATATTAATAGTGATACCGTAAGTCACCTTTGGCAGACCAGAACCGAGGTCAGTCATATCGTTAGTATCCCAAACACCGTTGCCATCGATATCCTTGAATACAGGAGCACCTGTGTCGTCGATGTGGTCAACTTCGTAACCGCGGAGGAACCACAGTGAGTGACCTGGCATACATACAGTAGAGATACCTGATCCCTGGAGGGCAACACCCTGAATTCTATCTACAGTCTGATCGAGGTATGTCATTTCGTTCTTCAAAGTAGAGAGGTTTGCGTTTACGCTATACTTGAAGTCGCCGATTCTATCCTGCCATCCAAGTTCGAATTCGAAACCGCTGTTCTTTACGTTACCTGCGTTCATCATGTACTGACCAACACCTGTTTCAATAACTGGAGTTACGTTTACGAGCAGACCTTCTGTCTTCTTGTGGAAGTAGTCGAAGCCGAATGAGAGGCGGTTGTTCAAGAAGCGTGCATCGAGACCGAGGTCAATCTGGTTTGAAGTTTCCCATTCAAGGTCTGGGTTAGGCAGACCATTGGTTACAGAACCGTAAGACATTGTAGAAACACCAGGAGTGAACTGATACCAGTCTGAGTTTGCATTGATAACAGCTGCGTAAGGGTAGCCGCTTAATACGTTGATGTTACCGTTCTTACCCCAAGAAGCACGAATCTTCAAGAATGAGAGAACGTCAGAGCTGATGTTGTCCTTGATGAACTTTTCGTTGCTGATTGTCCATCCTGCAGAGAATGAAGGGAAGTATCCCCAACGTGCTGATTTAGGAAGCTTTGAAGAGTCGAATGCATCGGCACGGAAGTTAGCCTGGATGCTATAGCGGTTGTCGTAGCTATAAGTTACACGACCGAAGTAAGAGAGGTTCTTTGAGTCACCAGGAGCGTTGCTGACTGTCTTCTTTGCATCGTCCAAGAGGTAGTCGATGTAGCGGAAATTTGGTTCATAGCCCTTGAGGATGTTCTCACCTTCACCTGTTACGCTTGTGTTGTCCCAGTGATTAGCAACCCATGACATACCGACCATTGCATTTACGCTGTGCTTCTCTGCAAATGTCTTTGTATAGTTGAGGAAGTTTTCCCACTGATAGTAATATGAAGCATTTGTTGAACCCGTAATAGAGTAAGTAGTTCTACGAACGAATTCGTTAGCTTCGAATGGGAATTCATAGCTGTGAGAATTGCTCTGAGCAATGCGATAACCTAAACGAGAAGTGAATACGAGTTCATTGATTGGCTGGAAGTTCAAGTAAGCCATACCACGAACGCTGATACCTTCATTGTAACCATCAACAGCGTCGCGCTTGATGAATGGGTTTGAAGACTGTGTTTCACCACTGATAGGTGATACGCGATAGTACTGACCTTTTTCGTTCTTGAGAACTGCGATTCCGTTCTGGATAGCGTTTCTCTGACGGTTAGTAAGCTGAGAATCGTCTGTGCAGATAGGGCCGAACAATGGGTCGGTTGTGATTGCTGCGAGGAGTGCAGTACCGTTGTCGTTCTGCTGGCTTACTGACTTAGTCTTCCACTTTTCAATGTTGTTGTTAGTTCCTACTGTCAACCAAGGCTTAATCTTGTATTCAGCATTTGCCTGGAATGAAAGTCTGTCATAAACATCCTTGTCACCCTTGAAGATACCATTGTTGTGGATGTTGTTGATAGCTGCGAAGAAAGAGCCCTTTTCGTTTCCACCCTGGAAACCGATTGTGTGGCGGTTGCTCCAAGTTGGCTCGAATACTTCGTCCTGCCAGCTGATGTCAGATCCGTCATAGTTGTAGTTTGACAGAGTGTTGTCATCGATGAAGCCCCACTCCTTACCAAATGCGATGTAGTCAGCAGCGTTGAGCACCTTGAGGTCGCGTGCAAGAGATGAGCACTGGAACTGTGCATTGTAGAAGATGTGACCGTTAGTTGCCTTCTTACCGTTCTTTGTTGTTACGAGAACAACACCGTTACCTGCTTCAACACCATAGATAGCTGCAGAAGCAGCATCCTTCAAAACCTCGATAGACTCAATCATATCAGGGTCGAGGTACTGGATGTTGTCAACCTTAAGACCATCGACGATGAGTAATGGACCGAGGTTACCAGAGTTAGAAGACATACCACGAACGCGGATTTCAGAACCTGTACCAGGAGCACCGTTGTTTGTCATAATCTGAACACCAGCTACCTTACCCTGCAATGCTGCAGCAGCATCTGATGTAGAACGGTTCTTGAGGTCTTGCTCCTTAACAGATGCTACAGCACCTGTCAGGTCGCTCTTCTTCTGAACACCGTAACCGATGACTACGAGGTCTTCGAGCAGGCCAATGTCTTCCTTCAAAGTTACATTGATTGTTTTCTTACTGCCTACCTTAATCTCCTGTGTAGTCATACCTACGTAAGAGAATACGAGAGTAGAACCTGGCTTTACGTTCAACTGATAGTTACCATTCTGGTCGGTAACAGTACCAGTAGAAGTGCCCTTTACTGCAACAGTTGCTCCAATCAGCGGTCCCTGATCATCAGAAACCTTACCAGAGACATTCTGTGCCTGAACAGTTGTAAACATCAGTGACAACACTAATGTAAACAAAATTGTCATTAGGTTTTTTTTCATAATGTGATAATTAAAGGATTAAAAAAAATAAAAAGTTGTTTGAATTTCAAGTAAAGTGATTTCTTGCACCACACTCAATGGCACAGGTATCCATCTATGTACGACAAGTTAGCCTTGCCGTTGTAAAAATATAAAGGATAATGGTGTTTGTGTCTATTTAAGTAATGTGTGCGTGATAAGTAATGTAAAAAGTAATGTGATAATGTCTGTTTTCTTGTTCTCTTGTCGTTTTGTTTTTTAGGGTTAATATTTCTTTAATAATCGCAATTTCATGTTGTAGATTGCAAAGATATGATAAAAAAATAAAAAATAAAACAAAGGAAGCATTTATTTTTATCTCAAATATGTTAGAATTTGTGTAATCGGGTTAAATAATGTTTATCGACGTCACCTTTTGAATCTATTGATTGTAAGGCGAAATGCTGTACAGAGCTATGTGTGTTGGCTTTTTTGATGTAAAGAAAGTAATGAAATGCACAAGTGCGCATTCCGTAGTTGAGCTGCCTACGTTCGCTTGTCATAATATATGAGGAGGTAAATATAGCTAAATCTCTCGGTGAAATGGGGGATAATTACGATTTCGGTGTCCTTGCGTATTGCTGTTGGTATTCGTTTTCGTTTGCGTTTTCGTTGGATATTCTCATTTTTTTACCTAACTTTGCATAAAGTTATAAAAATCGAATAAAAAGAAGGATTTGCACATGAACGTAATGATTTTTGCCGCTGGACTGGGGACGCGGCTCAAGCCTCTGACCGACACTATGCCGAAAGCGCTTGTGCCTGTGGCTGGACAACCTTTGCTCCGTCACGTGTTTGATAAAGTTGCGCATGCAGGGGAGCATCCGCACATAGTGGTTAACGTGCATCACTTTGCCCAGCAGATAAAGGATTATCTTGCCGAAAACAGATGCTTCGGGCTTGATATTTCCATCAGCGATGAAAGCAACGGATTGCTCGAAACTGGCGGTGGAATAAAGAAGGCGGCACCATTGTTCAAGTCATTTGAGCCTATTCTCATCCATAATGTTGACATTCTGAGCAACGTCGATTTGGCATCGTTCTACGCAAAAGGACGCGACAACGAAGCTACACTTCTTGTGAGCAATCGTGAGTCGAGCCGTTATCTCGTGTTCGACGACGATGATAATCTTATTGGGTGGAAGAATGTCAAGACTGGCGAAGTGCGTGGCAATGCCGAGGGCAGATGCTATGCTTTCTCTGGCATACACATCTTCTCGCCGAGCCTGTTCCGTTTCTTCCCAGAATTTCCCGACCGTTTCAGCATTATAGACTTCTATTTATATATATGTACGCGCGCGAGGATAAAGTGCGTTGTGCAGTCCGACCTCCGGCTTTTAGACGTAGGCAAACTCGACTCTCTCGCTGCAGCAGAGGAGTTTGTCGGCAATAATTGCGAGGGCTAAAAGCAACCTATGGCTTTGCGGTTTCGCATGCAAAACCATTGTCTTCATCAACACTCATTCGACTTGTCATTATGCTTCGCTTAAGACGTCGTTAATACTCGGGAAAAGTTTTGCAAAACTTTGACTGAAGTTTTTCAAAACTTTGTCCGAAGTTTTGCAAAACTTTTTTCGAGTATATGCGACGTGTTGAGAGTCGAGTATTGACGTGTGGATTCAATGGTAGTGAAAACTGCAAGAAAGATAAGCAAAGTTTGATGCTCGAATGACGCTCGCTTTGCGTTAAATTTAGCGAAAAACGTGCTCATAATTTGGAATATAAAAAAGAATTATGTAATTTTGCAAACGAATGTATATATACGTAAACCAATAAAACTATTGATTATGAAGACCCTTGTACGACTGACAATCCTTGCTGCAATGATACTTGTGCCGACCTCTGGCATGGCTCAGAAGGCTCGCGAAGTGCTGAAATCGGCACGTCTGGCAAATGAATATTTCATGCAGCATTATCCAGATCCAGCCAAGCCGACGTTCGTTAAGAAGGAGCGCAGTAGCAATCTTTGGACGCGTGCAGTGTATTATGAGGGACTGATGGCATTGTATGCTATCGACAAGAAAAAGAGATATATAGACTACGTTGACGCGTGGGGGAATGCTCATAAATGGGACGTGCGCGATGGCGTCAGGACTCGCAATGCCGACAATCAATGCTGTGCGCAGACGTATCTTGACCGTTTCGACATGACAGGAGACAGCGCGATGATACGCAATGTGATTGCCAACTTCGACGCGCAGATAGCAGACGACAATGCTGACTTTGAGAAGCAGTGTGCGCAGAAGAAGTTCTGGTGGTGGATAGATGCCATTCAGATGGCGTTGCCGGCAATGGCGCATCTGTCTGCAATCACGGGCGATATGAAGTATAAACATGAAGGCAAGATGCTATACGAGTGGATTCGCAACAAGGAAGATGGCGGTCTGTTCAACGAGCAGGAGGGCTTCTGGTGGCGCGATGCCGACTTCAATCCGCCTTACAAAGAGGCCGACGGAGCCAACTGCTACTGGAGTCGCGGCAATGGATGGGTGTTTGCCGCATACTGCCGTTCGCTCAAGTATATCGGCTATGAATGTAAGTTTGGCAAATTGTTGCTGAAAGACTATATGACGATGGTCAATGCCGTGGTGAAGTCGCAGCGTAGCGATGGCTTCTGGAATGTAAGCCTTGCATCGCCAACGACCTACCCAGGCGCAGAGACAACGGGCACATCGCTCTTCCTCTATGGTTTGGCATGGGGCATAAACAACGGTCATCTGTCAAAGGATGAGTATAAACCCGTCTGCGACAAAGCGTGGAAGGCGCTTGCGACGGTAGTCCATAACGATGGTTTCCTCGGATATGTGCAAGGCACAGGCAAGGAACCGAAGGACGGACAGCCAGTCACCTTCGACAGCAAACCTGACTTCGAAGACTATGGTTTAGGCTGTTTCCTCCTCGGCGCAACGGAATACTATAAGATGATAAAGTAGAAAAAAGGCTTGCCCTCAAACCCTCAAAAGGGGATTTGGATGCTAAGAGTTAAATAATTTAATGCGCATTAAATTAACCGCTATTTAATTAAATTATAAAGAATAGTATAATCAATTAAAAATAGAACATCATGAAAAAGTTATTGAAATCAATCATTATGGTGCTTGCACTGACAGCACCTATGAGTGCAATGGCACAGGCTGAAATCAAGTTTGACAAGACTGTCATCAACTTCGGTGAGTTTTCAGAGGCAAATCCTCAGCAGACTTGTACGTTTACCTATACTAACACAGGTAATCAGGCACTCGTTATCAATCAGGCAGTAGCAAGCTGTGGATGCACAGTTCCTGAATATACAAAGGAGCCAGTACAGCCAGGCATGAAGGGTCAGATAAAGGTGACTTACAATGGTAAGGGTAAGTTCCCTGGACATTTCAAGAAGTCAATCACTGTTCGCTCAAACGCAACGACCGAGATGGTACGCCTCTATATCGAAGGCGATATGAAGGAAGCCAAATAGTTTCTTTTTACAACTTCTCGAATAATCGAAACGTCGATATCTCGAAAAAAAACTTGAAACATAATGAAAAGAATATTCATTGCATGCCTTGCATGCTTCGCTATGATGGCAAATACAACTATGGCAGCAGGTAGGCAGTTTACGCCCGAATTACTTTGGGCGATGGGGCGCGTTGGTTCGCCTTGTGCTTCACCCGACGGAAAGAATGCGGTCTATACCGTAAGCTATTACAGTGTGGATGAAAACAAAAGCCGCACAGTTATCAAGCAGGTAAGCACAAACGGCAGCGAGGCAAAAGAACTTTGCAAGGGTGCTGCACCAAGATACATCAACGATGGCAAGGGGATTGCGTACATTGCTAACGATAAAGACGGCACGTCGCAGCTTTGGAAAATGAACATCGACGGCACTAATCCGCAGCAGATTTCGTTCTGCGACAAGGATGTAGAGGACTATTCCTTCTCGCCTGACGGAACGAAAGTAATACTCGTTCACTCTGTGGCTTCCGTACTTGCCAATTATAATAAGGAAAAGAAAGCCGGACTTCCTAAGTCGTCAACATACGTGACTGAAGACATGATGTACCGTCACTGGGACGAGTGGACAGACAATACGCCTCATCCATTCGTGGCAGACTATGACGGAACACGCATCAGTGGTGAAGTGGATTTGCTCGAAGGCGAGCCATACGAGTGTCCGATGAAACCTTTTGGCGGCATCGAACAGCTCTGCTGGAGTCCTGACTCAAAGCAGATAGCATATACCTGCCGCAAGAAGACAGGCGTAGATTATTCTACGAGCACCGATTCTGACATCTATCTTTACGACCTCGCAAGCAAATCAACACGCAACCTTTGCAAGCCAGAAGGTTATGTTGCACCAAAGTGTGACTATTCTCTCTCACTTGCAGACCAGCCTGTTAACCATCAGGATGGTGACTTCAACGTTGGATATGACACAAATCCAAAGTTCTCGCCTGATGGCAAACTTATTGCATGGCAGAGTATGGAGCACGACGGATTCGAGAGCGACCGCAACCGCCTCTGCATCCTCGACTTCAAGACTGGTAAGAAGACATACGTGACAGAGAAGTTCGACAACAATGTTGACGACTACATCTGGGCAGCTGATGGCAAGACCTTATATTATATAGGTGTATGGCACGGCACGACACACGTCTATAGCACAAACCTCAAAGGCGAAGTGAAGCAGATTACAGAGGGACAGTTCGACTACAACTCACTTCAACTCTGCGGCAAGAACCTGCTTTGCGGACGCCAGTCAATGCAAGAACCTACCGACCTCTATCTTGTTTCATTAGGCAAGAAGACGGAAGTATGCCAGCTGACAGACGAAAACAGCGAGATAAAGTCGCAGGTAGATTGGGGTACAGTAGTGCCACGTTGGAGCAAGACTGTTGATGGTAAGGACCTCCTTTCATGGATAATCCTGCCACCGAACTTTGATAAGAACAAGAAATATCCTACACTCTTGTTCTGCGAAGGCGGTCCACAGAGTCCTGTGTCGCAGTTCTGGAGCTTCCGTTGGAACATGATGATAATGGCAGCTAACGGCTATGTGGTGGTTGCACCTAACCGCCGAGGCTTGCCAGGATTCGGTTCAGAATGGAACAATGAAATCTCCACAAACTATGGCGGTCACTGCATGGACGACCTCCTTTCAGCAATAGACGATGCCGCAAACAATCTTCCATACGTTGACCGTGACCACATGGGGTGCGTCGGCGCAAGCTTTGGCGGATTCAGCGTCTATTATCTTGCAGGTCACCACAAAAAGAGATTCAAGGCATTTATTGCACACGACGGAATATATAATCTCGAGCAGCAATACGTGGAGACCGAGGAAAACTGGTTCACGAACTGGGATCTCGGAGGTGCTCCTTGGAATGTCAAGGCTCCTGTATCGAAGGTGACAGGTGAGCAGCGCGCAGCTATCGCACGCAGTTATGCCGCTTCGCCTCATCATTTTGTTGACGAGTGGGACACGCCGATACTTTGTATTCACGGAAGTAAAGACTATCGAATTGTTGATTCTCAGGCTATGGCTGCGTTCAATGCAGCAAAGCTTCGCGGTGTTACGGCAAAGCTGTTCATCTGTCCTGACGAGAATCACTGGGTGCTGAAACCACAGAACGGAATCATGTGGCAGCGCACATTCTTCGATTGGCTTGACACATACGTGAAGTAGTCGGGCGGATTTACTGGAGGCGCTGATTATTTGCATTCAGTGGCGTTGTCAGTAACGAAATCCGTAGTCGTCGTTACTCGTTAATAAAGTCAACGCTTATTCTCGAATATAGTTTTGCA
>JAUNQM010000309.1 GCA_030536165.1 Prevotellaceae bacterium
AGACCTCCGTCACTGGCATGTGGGTTAAGACCGGCGATACCGATGCGTGGGTCTTTGATGCCAAACTGACGGCATGCATCAACTATGAGTTCCGTCACTTCAATGATGCGGTCTTTCTTCACTCGGTCGCAAGCAACGCGCAAAGGAACGTGAGTCGAGACGTGAATGACGCGGAGGAACTTGTCGGCAAGAAGCATTGCATACTTTTTTGTCTCGGTGAAATGGGCATAAATTTCAGTATGTCCATCGAAATGATGACCAGAAAGGTTCAGTGCTTCTTTGTTTAGTGGAGCTGTCACAGTGCCATCAACTTCGTTTGCCATTGCAAGTTCGATGGCTTTGGTAACGTAAGTGAAAGCCGCATTTCCACATTGGCTCTGCACTACACCTTGCTTGAAAGAAGAAATGTCGATGCAATCAAGGTCGAAGACATCAATGGTGCCATATTCAAACTTTGCCTCTGATACACTGTGGATAGTGTTAACTTTGAGCGATGAATTAAGCTGCTCAACAGCCAGCTGCATTATCTTTGAGTCGCCAGTGACAAGTGGGCGGCACTTCTCGTATGTTTCGTTCAACTCAAGGGCTTTGACTATAATCTCAGGACCAATGCCTGCAGGGTCGCCCATTGTGATGGCTAACTTTGGTCTATTCATTGTGTGGTTTTTACTGTTGTGCTAAAACTAATAAAGCGCGTTATAAATATCGCGACAGTCTTGTTCTGTTACTTCGCGAGGATTGTTCTTCAACAATCTTTGGCAATCCATGGCTGCTTTTGCCATACCATCTACGGCTGTCTGCGGTATTCCTATCTCTGAAAGAGTCTGTGGTATGTGGCAGTCTTTTGAGAGTTGTTCGATGAACTTCACTCCGTTCTCTGCTGTTTCCAGGTCGTTTGCGCCGACTTCACATCCGCAGGCAATAGCCACCTCGGCATATTTCTTCGTGTTTGCAGGAATGTTGAAACGCATGACAGTTGGAAGGAGAACGGCGTTTGAGAGTCCGTGGCTTTTATGGAACTCGCCTCCTATTGGGTAAGAAAGAGCATGAACAGCAGCTGTGTTGACAGGTCCGAGGCAAAGTCCACCATACATACTGCCTAAAGCCATTGCTTCGCGTGCCTCTACGTCTTTGCCATCGTTTACAGCCCTGAGCAGATTCTTTGCTATGAGTTTGATGCCCATAAGTGCATACATATCAACAAGAGGGTGTGCAAACTTGTTTGTGAATGCCTCGATGCAATGGGTTAGAGCATCCATACCTGTCTCGGCTGTGACTTTGGCAGGAACAGTCCATGTAAGTTCAGGATCAATGTATGCAGCATTTGCCATGAGATGCTCGCTCACGATACCTTTCTTCTGATTGTCTCTTTCATCAAGAAGTATGGCGTTTGGTGAAACCTCACTACCCGTGCCGGCTGTTGTTGGTACACATGCGAACCAAACTCCACGTTTAGCGACGAATCCAATGCCAAACAAGTCTTCCACTTTCTGCTCACTATATAATAATGTAGCAACAAGTTTTGCCAAATCAAGCACGCTTCCGCCACCTACGCCAATAACACTGTCTGCGCCAAATGTCTTTGCCTGCGAAAGTGCTGATTTGAAGTCGGTAACTGATGGCTCGGCATTGATGTTGTCATAGATGTCAAAGTCAATACCATCGAGAGGCTTCACTGCCTTCTCGACCATAGGACGAAGAATAGGAGCTGTGAGGACAAAGAGTTTCTTATATCCCATAGCAAGATAGTCCTTGCAGAATTGTGCCATACAACCTGTGCCGAAGACAATCTTCTGCGGCTGCATCAAAGTTATTCCCTTCATTCTTTTACTGATTTACTGATTTCTTCTTTTTTTCTTCTAAGTAAGCATATACTGTAAGGCTCTTGTCTGCCAGTGGCTCCTTAAAGAAAAGACTTGCAATGTAACCGACAACAATGACAATGATGTGAGAATAAACTCCAAGCATCATCTTGTGATGAGTGAAGTTCCAACTACCGAGGTTGAGCACAGGCTCGCTGTCGCCAGCTGCTGCACCTGTAAGGAGTGCATAGATAGTGAATATCAATGTTGCTGCAAGTCCAATATAAAGTCCCTTCCAGTTTGCACGTCTTGTAAAGATACCAAGCACGAGGATGCCAACGATACCTGCCGAGATTATAGCATAGAGCACAAACAATGAGTCGAGTATGCTCTCGTTACCCATGTGATAGAATATCAAGGCAAGTACAATACATGCCGCACCTGTAACGAGCACTGCAACGCGACCGACATACAACTTCTGCTTGTCCGTTGCATGTTTCTTTATCTTTGCATAGTAGTCTTCAACAAAGATTGCAGATATACAGTTTACATCGGCATCAATCGTAGATATAGCACCTGCAACAAGCGCTGCGACAATTAGTCCGGCAAGTCCTACAGGCATTTCCGTTGCGATGAAGTGAGGGAACACACCATCAGCCTTAATACCTTCTGGCAGTATGCCTGGATTTACCTGATAGTAAACGAACAGACAAGTACCGACAAACATAAACAATGCCCATGTAGGAACACTCATTGCCACGCCGAGATAAGTTGCCTTCTTTGCACTTTTCTCGTCTTTTGCAACAAGGTATCTCTGCACCATGCTCTGATCTGTGCCATACTTTTGCAAAGCATAGAACATGCCATTGAATACAAG